>CBFDAW010000340.1:0-4482 GCA_965602865.1 uncultured Thermoplasmata archaeon | reverse complement strand
CAGAACATATGAAGATTGTGTTTTAGAAAGCAGACGAGTTTCTGAAGAAAATGGTTGGTATAACGCTAACCCAGGCTTAGAAAATAATATTATGAACATGTACGCATTTTCCTACATCGCCAAAGAAATAAGCACTCAGGTTGGAGAAAAAATTGACTCGATTTTCTGTTCAACTGGTAACGGTTCATCAATATCCGGTTTACATCTAGGGTTCATGGAGCTGTGGGTGGATGAGGATATTGATTATTTACCTAAGATCATAGCCGTAAGCACAGAACATGGAAATGCTATAATAGAATCTTATAAAAAAAATAGCAAAAATATATTGACCCTAGATCGAAAAGATATTCAAGAAAGCAAATATAATCGAAACATGGTAAACTGGAAATGTTTTAATGGTCAGGACGCACTCAATGCAATTAATGATACCAATGGTTGGGCGATCGGGATTACCGACGAAGAATTAATATTATATTATCAGAATTTCAAAGAGATCGAAAAAATCAAATTAACTCTGTCCAACTCTTTTTCTATAGCTGCATTGTTTAAGGCAGTGAAGGCTGGTGATATTTCAGATGGAATCCATATAATAATTCTCCCAGACGGAAAGACAGACATAGAAATTAGAGTTATGGATAAAACAGATTTAGATATATCTTATAGCGAATTTCTAAACAAGTTAGACGAATGGCTTATACGTTTTTCTGACCCAAAAAAAGAGATCAAAGAAGCAGTTGAGGATGCATTCAATAATGGCTATGTTGTATGTGCCTACAGCCGCGGAGTACTTGTGGGTATAGTAATAGTATCCACCTCAAAGTATGATGTATTCTTTCCAAAGTATCATCTATCATATATTGCTACTAAAAGCAAAATTCGTGGTATGGGTATAGCAACCCAATTGATACAAAAAGTAATTGAACTTACAGATGGTAATTTTTCATTACATGTAGAAACCGATAACAAAAGAGCAATAAAATTATACGAGAAAATGGGTCTTAAAAGGAAATACTACAGAATGTTCTATAAAGGAGAGGTTATACAAAATGGAATCCGAACTGAAAATAAATAACGATGAAACGGCAGAACTGATAGAACTTACTAAATCACTAATAAAAATTCCAAGCTCAATCCACGATGGGCCTAAAATATATGATTTCGTTAGAGATTATTTAAAAAAGAAAGGTCTTAAACCGAAGTTTCAAAGCATTAAAAATCCGTATCTTGAGTATACTGAATTTTCTAATTTATATGTGAAAATCGGAAATGGCTCTGGTCCGAAGATCATGTTGAACGGTCATCTTGATACTGTAGTGCCTGGTGAGGGCTGGTTTCATTCACCATATTCTGCATTTGAACAAAATGGTAAAATCTATGGTATTGGTGCTGCGGATATGAAAGGTGGTTGTGCAGCTGCACTACTTGCTTTAGAAGCGCTCATAAAAAGAAAAGATACAATCAATGGCGAGCTTTTTCTTAGTTTCGTATTTGGTGAGGAAGCACCGTTCTCGTTAGGTGCAGATACATTATTAAGAGAATATGAAATCAAAGAATATGACTTGGTTATTGTAACTGAACCTTCACCATTGTTAACGATTAACGATTATTGCTATACGCATAAAAAAACACATAAATCTAAATTTCCTGTGGCAATAATTGGTGCGGAAGGTCGAATATTATTCGAGATCGAGTTCTTTGGCAAATCTACTCATGCCTCACATCCATCACAAGGTATAAATGCTTTACATTCTGCTGCATTATTAATTTCAAAGCTTGATGATTTTGACATGTATTCTAGTATTAAAATGGGTAGAGGGCATTATTGTGTTTTAGGTATCGAGGGTGGCGATGAGATTTTTACGGTGCCAAGTTATTGTAAAATACGAGTAAATCGTCAATTGACACTTGGTGAAACTGAAATATCAGCAATTTCTGAACTAAAAAGAATTATTAGAAGTTTAAAATTAAAATCAAAGGTAAGAATTAAAAAGAGATTTTCACCAAACCCGGAATTAGAATATAGACCTTATTTATTTGAAAAAAATAAGTATATTAATTCATTTCTCAAAATACTTCCGCCGCCGAAGAAAGGAGAACATTGTAGATTTACCACTAGTAGTATAGGTGATTTCAATATATTCGCCACTCGCACGAAAGTCCCTACGTTGGTTTTTGGCCCTGGTGGAGGAAATATCCATTGCCCGGATGAATATGTAAATAAGAAAGAATTAATTGAAACTGCAAATTATCTATTAGATTTTTTTATGGAGATATTTTAAATGGGTATTTACCCTAGGTTAACGATCGATCTAGATAAAATTGAACATAATACTAGAACAATTTCAAACTTAGCTTCAAAGCAAAATATCCGAATAACAGGAGTAACTAAGTGTAGTTGTGGAGATCTTCGAGTTGCAGAGGCAATGTTGAGAGGTGGTGCTTTATATATTGCAGATTCCAGGGTAGAAAATCTCAGACGATTGAGAGAATCTGGAATTAAAACTGACCTAATGCTTTTAAGAACACCTATGCTAAGTGAGGTAAAAGGAGTAGTTAGATATGCCGATATTTCACTTAATTCTGAGTTAGCAGTTCTTTCCAGGCTTTCTGAGGAAGCCCTAAGAATTTCTAAAGATCATCGTGTAGTTCTCATGGTGGAGATGGGTGACTTACGGGAAGGTGTACCTCAAAAACAACTGAAATCTACAATTGAGCGAGCCTTGGAGTACAAAGGTATTGAATTATATGGTTTGGGTATGAATCTAGCTTGTTATGGTGGTGTAGTGCCCACGGTGGATAAACTTGACGAATTCTCGAACATTGTTACTGATATGGAAAATAAGTTCGGATTCGAATTTAAAATGGTCAGCGGCGGAAATTCGGCTAATATTCCGTTGTTAATAGATAAAGGAAAACCAACACGGATTAACAATCTACGCATCGGAGAAGGTATCTTGCTTGGTCTAGAAACGGTAAATAGGACACCTATCCCAGGGACATATCAAGATGCGTTTATATTGGAAGCAGAAATAATTGAACTAAATGAGAAACCATCAACCCCAGATGGTGAGATCTCACAAAATGCATTTGGCGAAACGCCAGAATTTGAGGATAGAGGAAAAATAAAGAGAGGCATTTTAGCCATAGGTCGCCAGGATGTAATAATTGAGGGGTTAAGACCATTTGATAATAAAATATCCATTTTAGGTTCAAGTAGTGATCATATTTTAATCCAGATCAATTCATCTGATTATGAAGTTGGAGATACGATAAAATTCCAAATGGATTATGGTGGATTACTTCATTTATGTACAAGCCAGTATGTTAATAAAAAATATATTGAAAAATAGATTATTAGAATCCAAATCTAATTTAGGAGGTAAAATAGATGGAAAAGCCTATTAAAAAAGGTCTATCAGGACAAACTAAAGGTGGCTTACCAGTTTTAATAAATGACAAAGGAAAGCACTATACTGTTACAACATCGATAATTGACGTGTGGAATAGACTTGATGGTACAAAAACTGTGAAAGATATTGTAGATGAAATTCCTAAAATGAAAACGATCAATCCTATTGCTTTGGAAACTGCAATCGCTCAAATTGTATCGCAATTAAGAGAATTTGATCTGGTAGAGTAAGATTTGATGTTAAATATATCTCTATTCTTTGAATTGAGTTAAAAAAAATAATAGAAATCATGTGATGAATGATATGGAAAAGGATTATATTCGAACACCAATTTTGCATACTATACGTAAGTCACCCTTTGTAGGTCTCCAAAAACATTTTAAATATGTAAAATCAGGGACATTAGCGCTGGAAAAATCTGTAAATTATTATCTAGACGGGAATTTAAAGAGTTTTAAAAAATATGCAGAAAAAGTTTCTAAATATGAGACCCAAGCAGATCGAATTAAAGGCAATATCCGGAATCATTTACCAAAATTTATTTTTATGCCTATCGATAAACGTGATTTCTTAATGCTGTTGAGAGAATCAGAATGTATTTTAGATGCTGCAGAGGATATTTCGGTACTCATGGATATGCGGAAGACCAAAGTACCAGATTATCTAATAGATGATTTTCACGCGGTTATTAAAAAACAAATTGAAACCGTAGATACATTAGGGCATGCTATGGAAATGTTTAAGTTCATGTTGGAGAATTATTTTAGTGGTGAAACACGCCAAGATATTAAAAAAGTAATTCATGATATTCATCAAATGGAACATGACAGCGATGTAATTGAAAAAAAAATATCCAAACAATTGTTTAACAGCAAAGAATTAGACCCAATTTCAATAATTCATTTACTAAAGATCGTTGACAATATTGGTTGTATTGCAGATCATGCAGAAAATGCTGCGGATAGGATCAGGGCGATGCTTGCTAAATGATGAGTAATGTGCCAATTTATAATCTTAATCCTGAGTATCGGCAATTGTTAGTAACGAGGAATCAAGTTCATTAAATTTAGGG
>CBFDAW010000339.1:0-4482 GCA_965602865.1 uncultured Thermoplasmata archaeon | reverse complement strand
GATGAGACCGAAATAATGGAACTGGAAATTACTGCAAATGGTCGTGACATAAAATTAGATTCTCAGGCGTTATTTAGTGAAATATTATCGGAGCTTCCTAATATTCAATTACCTGAATTCCCCGCGGTAATAAAAGCGAATCATGTCTATAAATCAAAACTTATTCTGGGGTCAAACCCACACGCCCAGCTTAAGACGGGTGAATCAATTACACTCGACCTAGCAACAGGAGCAAGAGCCTCAGCTACACCAATAACAATCTCGGGTGAACCTCTCTACTGCTATTTTAACCAACCACCAGCTGAAATTAATATCGACGGTGCATTTGCCGATTGGGCGAATATTGAACCTAATTTGGACCTACCCAACGAGCCATCGACACAAGGTAATCCTGATATTGACCTTTGCGATTTTAGGGATGTGAAAGAAAATAATAAACTATCACTTTATTTAATGGTTGATGGAACCATTATGAATGGTGCACAAGTGCTGGTTAATCCAATGATCATTCCTACAAATGATAAAGAATCAAATGTAGATAAAGCTAAATCAGACCAAAGGACAAATAAAAATAAACCAGACCCTGATCTTGAGCCACTGGAGGGGCTGGATATTGCTTATATTTTTATAGATACAGATTTAAACTTAGGTGTTCAGTTAGAGGATTTTAAACGAGATAATATCGATGTCAAAGCTAATTACATGCTCGAGCTCATGGGCCGAAACGGAGACATTTATTCCAAGAAATTTTACAAGTATTCATCAAGCACCACATGGGAACTTATTCCGAATGTAGAACTTTTAGCAGCCACGGATACACATCGCCTGGAATCGCAGATCGATTTGGACCAATTATCGGATTTATTAGGGGTTGATTCAAAAGAATTTCAAAATGCCCGTATCTTTTATCAAATGACGGATTGGTCAGACGGCATGGATATTGGTGTGAAACTCCCGGTATTTACCGCTAATACCAATGATCCATGCACTCAACCTCAAACACTATCCCCGGGCACACGCGCACCCCCCGGCGGCTGGCCTAGTTTTTGGCAACTTCTAACACTTGATTCTAGTTCGGATTCTGGGAGTCCGTTTGAATTTGAAATACTAAGTATTTCTGCAAACGATACGATTCACATTTTATTTCTCAAAATTGACCTTAGGGGTATTACTCTACCGTGGTCAAACGCAAACTATGATTTTTATTTCAATGTATCATCTACCAAATGGTACCGGATCCGGCTCTTTCGAAATGGTTCGGTATGGGATTTAGGATTAAATTATACTACAAAGGGAACCGTACCGGATGATAACGATCCTTGGACCGGTGAAGAATATTACCCGGGTCTTACAAGTGATACATATGATGGCGTCGACTGCGGCTATGACTTCAATACCCAGATATCCAAGTCAGTACTTTTCTGGGTCAATAAAACTAACTTGAGTCAAGGTTTTGCATCCTTGGGAAAACCGAATAATTGCACTATGTTCGCAGATACACATCTACAGAATGGAACCCAGTTAGGTCAGGTAGATCGTGCACCAGATTCAGGCACGGTTTGGTATAACCCATGGAGCACGGTGGTGCCTGAGTTGGATTGGATGGTATTACCTATACCTATAGTAATTATGTTCATGCTTCTGGCGGTAACCCGCCGTAAAATTAAATATCGCCGTCGTAATTCAGTGCAAAAGGGATCTCAAAGAGGGGGTGGTGCAGCATGATGACCAAGACCACTTTTCGTAAAAAAGCGTTCATCGTGGGTGTTGCATTATATTTAACTTTCATATTATTATCAGTGATCCCTTACCTAGCCGAGTCGCAGCTGCGTACTCGGCAGGAAGCTATGGATGAAAAATATGAATATCATTTAATATTCCCGATTGATGGAGAACAATCACACTATTATGTCGAGCGAGTGGATACTACAAAAGACGGTGAGATCATACTAACTTACACAACCGCAAGCCATACTTTAGATGTAGAGACAAAAAATATTAAGAAATTAACCATTGATTGCAAGAAAATATATTATGATGAATCCATGAAGGTCTTTAAGAAGGACCCTTATGAGGATGGAAGATATTATAAAGATTATTTTATTGAAAAAGATCTTTTTACACTTACCGTAAAGACAGATAGCCAGATACAACAACTTCGGTTTAAGTATGCACCAAAGCCTGCGGAAGTGTATGTAGACGATGTAGAATGGTGGAAGACAAACACAAACTATAAATTTGAAGATAATGAAAATATTGTATTGACAGAGGTGCCCAAAGGTACCACTCAAGTAGAGATTTATTTCATCGAAAAAATTTCACCAGTGGCAAAGTTCACCATGGCCGGGACTTATCTATCACCAGATAAAAAGATTACATATGGTGAATCCAATCAAGAGATCACATTCGATGGCTCTGAGTCAACTGACAAAGATGGTGAAATAAAAAACTATGAATGGGATTTGGGTGATAAATCTGAACAAACCCTTGAAAAATTTAAATATACATATATAAAACTGGGAGAATACAGGATTAATCTAACGGTGACCGATAACGATGGTTTGACGGATTTTACTACGAAGATAATAATAATAATAAAATCCCACGACGATCTGGATGCCGACGCAATGCCGGATTGGTGGGAGACTATGTCCAAGTTGAACCCGGAACTCGACGATGCCGATGAGGATGCGGATAAAGACGGGCTGACAAATATTCAGGAGTACTTGAATCGGACAGATCCAAAAGACCAGGATTCCGATAATGATAAATATTCTGATTATGATGAGATAGTTAAATATCATACAAATGCCACTAATCCCAATAGTATACCGGAAAGTGAGAAAGACGAAGGCGAAGAAGGAACTGAGCTATTAACCACCTTATTCGCAATTGCTGTTATTTTTGTAATCTTGATAATTTTGGTACTTGTATTGCTAATTCGTAAGCGTAAGAAGAAAGCCGAAGAAGAAGCACAAGCAGGCATCACAGAAGCCGAAGAAGGCCCTGCTGAAGCCGGCGAGGGGCCGGTACCCGGTGAGCAAATGGGTCAAATACAGGCAGCGGTTCCTGGCGAACCAGAGGACCAGGCACCTTTACCATCAGAATATTATGGTCCGCCCTACCAGGGTATGGAACCGGGTGAGGCACCTATGCCTGCCTACGGTGATGAGGAAAGCGAATTACCTTCGTATTTTAAAGGAATATATACACCCGAAGGAGAAACCGAACCTGGGTTATATAAAGCCGAGCCATCATTTCCATATGGAGATCTGGAAGAAGGTTTTTCACATGAAGATCTTGCTAGGGAATTCGAGGATATGACAATTCCACCGGAAGAGGGTATACCTGGTATCGAGGAAGGAATGCCCCCGGAGGAAGGCGAAGAAGGAGAAGCACCTTTAGAAGAGGCAGAAGAAGGAGAAGTGCCGCCTGAAGAAGAAGTGCCGCCTGAAGATGAAGTGCCGCCCGAGGAAGAAGTGCCGCCTGAAGAAAAAATGGAAGAGGACTTGTTAGATTTGAGTGGTGAAGAATTGCTAGAAGAAGAGGGTGAGGGTGAAGTTCCATCAGAACCTCCAGCAGAAATCACCAAAAAAATACCAAAGGGACCAGTACCAAAAAAGCCGGAGACGCCTATTGAACCTAAGCCAGAGAAAAGGATAGGAAAACCGAAACCTATTACAAGAGTACCAATCACCAAACAAAAAGTTAAGAGAAAAGAGCGGATTATTAAAAAGAAACTCAAAAAAAGAACTGAGCCCTCAGAAGAAAAAAAAGAAGTAGAAGAAAAAGAAGAGAAAGAGGAGAAAGAGGAACTTTCCGTAAAGGATTATGTTAGAAGGGGCGCAATCCATTTTAAAAATGAGGAATTTTCAGATGCAATAATCGAATGGCAGAAGGCGTTGGATATTGAGTCTGATCATCCCGAGGTCGTGGCATCCATTAAAGAGGCAATGGCACGGATGAAGGAACAAATGTGAATAAAAAAATGCTTTGAAAACAAGATGATATCATTCGCATTTTTTAATTCTCCAATAAAAATAGGGCAAATTCAGTGATTAAACCTATTTTTGTGTAAGTTGATTTATATGGATCTGGGAATATCAAGAAATCGAGTATATAGAGAGATAACCGTCTGGATTCATTGAAATACCTATTACGAATGTATATAATAAATGATTGTAGGATTCGGGACTAAGATAGATTTAAAGATATCTCGGCTTTTCTTTTATTTCTAGCTATATAGAGATGTAATCACGGGAATGTATATATATGGTTTAAACTTAACTAAGATGCACGAAAATGTTTATATCTAACAATTCAATATGGTAACATTTCATTCACCTCCAATGGAGGGCGATTTCTTAAGCCTTTATTTTCCTCTTCGCCTTCCAATTTTTTTTTCAAGCTTTTAAACAGAGAATTCAATCAGTCTATTGACTGATGGTGGAAATGGAATTCTCTATTAAGTTCAATGGACCC
>CBFDAW010000338.1:0-4491 GCA_965602865.1 uncultured Thermoplasmata archaeon | reverse complement strand
AACACTGATTTGTTATTGATTTCTTGTTTCAATTCAATGATAATTCAGTAGTGCTTCATCCCAGCATCATTCTAACAGTGCCACATCCCAACATCAACTCAACAGTGCCACATCCCAGCATCATTCTAACAGTGCTCCATCCCAACATCAACTCAACAGTGCCACATCCCAGCATCATTCTAAAAGTGCTCCATCCCCGCATCATTCTCACAGTGCTCCATCCCCGCATCATTCTCACAGTGCTCCATCCCAGCATCAATTCAATAGTGCCACAGCCTACCATCAACGCAGAAAATTATCAACGATCTTAAACTTCAATATAATCCATTAACATCTCAGTGGCTAATTCATTTGGATCTGTTACAATTACACTACCCCCCGCCGCTTGAGCAATCGTTTTTGCAGCATCTTTATATATAATTTCTTGGGGTTCAAGTAGAATTATTGTAAATTTAAGATTAACGAACTTTTTTAATTTCTTTGCTTTTTTTACTGCTATACTTAAGCTTTTCTCAAGATCACCCGCACGAGGCTCACCGGTGCGTAAATCAGTATATGCCTCCGGTAAACCATCGGTGATAAGGTATATAAGCGTACGGTCAGCATGCGTCTCTTTTACAAGCTCATATGCAGTAGATAATGCCTCAGCAGTATTTGTAAATCCACTTGGTGTACTGCGCCATGCTTGAAGTAGATCCATGACATGCACGGTCGAGTCAAAGGCGATAAAATCTACAATATTTTGCTGATTCCTATGCTTAACTGCCTTATAAAGGGCTAACACCGATTTTTTAGCAGCTAGAATCCGGTTGTTTTCTTCCATGCTGCCACTTTTATCGAAAATTAGTACTACATGGCTGATACTACTTCGCATTTCGGTGTGGGTTATTATATCACTATCGTAGATATGCCGTTGCTGCGGGTGGGCGAGGCGTGCATTAATCATACTGCTCACGATATCCATCCGCGATGCTTCTACTGCCGTTTGTAGCTTCTTTTTCTCATATACACCATGCGGCATGCCGTGTGTACTTGCCGAGTAAGAAAATTTCGAAGGCAATTTTTGAATCTCATCGGACAGCACGATCTCCGCAAATCTATCGATCAATCGAGAAGTGATCTTTGGCTTATTATTCTTATCTTTCTGAACAAACCCCGCATCCTCAAGTTCATTTACCAGCTCGGATTTCACAACCTGGTGGATCTTTTTAGAAATCTGTTTTTTCAGCTTTTGCATTTCGGCTGTCTTCTGTTTCTCAAGTTGTTTAATTCGGGCTTCCAATTCACGCTGCCGTACTTCACGGTGGGTTTTATCACGTAGAAGTTGCTCCATCTTTTTTACCCGGCGCTTTTTAATTTTATATTCTGAAGCTAACCTACGCTGCTCACGCTTGATGGCATGCTTTATTCGCCGGTGAACCACTTTGCGTATCTCATCCTCATATTTTTCACGATTTAAATATTTCTGCCAGGTAACACGCCGTTGACTGGGGAATTTCTTACCATGTTTTACACCCATTTCGCGGTCAATAGTACGCTTGAAGTCCGGGCTAGTTGCTAAAGCATTATCTAGGTTATGATCGATATTTTCCCAAAGTTTATTTCCCGATGGAAATTTTAAAAGTATATTACTTCTCTTGGATTTTCTAGGAATCATTTCTTCTGATTTCTTTTTACGAGGTGATTTTAACCAATTTATAAATCGTTGGATTAGATTTACAATATATTGGACGAACCGTAAGAACGCCGCTTTGAATCGGGCCCACCATCCTCTACCCTTTTTGATTTCAACAGGTTCTTCTTCAAGATTGATTATAAAATTTAACAGGTCATCTCGGGTTAGAATATCTACAAGCCGTGAGTCTATCTCCCGGTCAATGTAGCTCATCTCCCTTGCCCTAACTATTTCACTATCCCTCTCTAAAATCGTATTATTTATGGGTTTTAGGTCTGAACCTATGTCCTGCCAGACCTGTTCGTTGCGCCGCTGGAATTTACGTTCAATGAGTTCACGGGTGCGGTTTATCTGAGCCTCGAGCGATGACCGTAAGCGCTTGACTAGTTTTGTTATACCAGAACGGCTATCTTCACTATGCTCGGTGATGAATTTGCCAATCGAACTAGGGCCGTGCTCTGCTAGATTTTGAATAAGCTCTCGACGATCAGCTACCGTTAGGTTAAGCTCAGGTTCATATTCTTCCAGACATAATGGTAGTTCCATACATGCACCCGAAATGAATATTTACTTTTTATAAATCATAATCTCTTCCAAATCTCTTCTTAATGAAGTAATAATTAATCGCAGGTGAAAACATTAAGCTCCGTCAATATTTGAAACACTTTCTGAATTATTACCTCTTCCTCGAGCTTACCAGACCACCGCTCACGGCGCTTCATATATTTAGCAAATTTTCGGAATTCAAAATACCCATCATCATTCATGAGCACATTTTTCAATGTTTTTTGGTCCGCTAATAGTGACTTACATTCTGCTAACACTTTTTTACCCACCGTGCGATTGCCCTTTAGGTTGCGGTTGAAAAAATTACACCAGTATCTATTTGCCGCACGTTTAAGCTCTTCATTAAAATGTTTTTCGATGAACCCTTCTATTGTTGCCTTATTCTGGATGAACGAATCGCCACCGCGTGCTCTGATTCGGCCCAGCATAGCGCCCCGGACACCTTGTTGAAAATTTTCTACATTGACTCCTCCTTCCTGGTTTAAAACCGAATATGCAATTGACCGCCGGACATTATCGATCATGGTCCGGTTGCTGCCCACCTCTGAAAGTTCATGGATTTCACCCGCAACACGGCGCCAGGTCTCTACGATATAAATTGAACTTTCGATAAATATATCAGAAATAAATTCTGGTTGCTTGTGAGTGGTTAGGTTTAAATCTAAAATTGCACGGTTATTACTGTGTTTTTTATTGAAACCAACATAAATATTAGCCAGGCGATCATTGAGCGGTTCGTTTATATTATCCAGATCATCCAGGTTCGAAGTTGCAACTGCAATAAATGAAGCAGGGTATGTATCACGTGACTTTGCCGGTGTCACTGTGCGTTCTTGGAGCGCCTGTAGTAATACATTCTGCGTCCCTAGCGGTAACTTCCCTATCTCATCTATGATCAATAATCCGCGGTTCGCCTGGAGCAGTTTCCCGGGTTCAAGCACCAGTGGGCTTGTGGGGTCACCAAGTTCTTCGAGTTTGTGAATATTAATCGTCCCGGTTAAATTATCCGGAAAAACCTCTGGTGAGCCTTGTAGACGTGCGAAACCAAAACCCTCGTGCATATTAAACCGTATCACTGGCACCTCTGCAGGGTTCACATTCTCTACATGAAAATCATTAATTTTCGATGCTTGACCATATTTAATTTTACACTGCGGGCAGGGTGGAACTAACTTTGAATACTTTTGGTTAATAACACTATATGGATGATCCTGAACCGGGCACCCTTGGATCACCCAAATCTTTTTCGGAAACAGCTGCCAAATGTCTTTGGCAAGATTAGTTTTCCCCGAGCCCGGGGGACCGAAAAGTACTATATGGTTTCCCGCTAATAGAGTGGAAACCACCATCTGGAGCATGTCAAAATCCAAGATCGTATTTGGGAACAGTGCCTGCAGCACTTCGTGTTCTTCTAAACCACTTTCACGGAGTTGAGACAGTCTTTTTAATATTGAGTTCTGTAATTGGTCCAATGGTCGTTCAGGTTTGTGATCCTTATCAAGTAGTGCCTGGGCATTAGTAATGATAACCGTTGAAGAAATACCGCTGGATTTTTTTAATTTGATCATGATGTTCACCAGCGATATGATAGATTAGCTAATATATTAAACCTTACCGAATAATTATCCATCTGTAACGAGCGGTGCACTCAAACCAATGGATATTAACAATATCTCGGTTTTTAAATTATTGAGCCGAACTAACCGCTGCTTTATATGTATTAACCATAAGCATAGTGATGGTCATGGGGCCCACACCGCCAGGTACTGGCGTGATAAATGACGCCTTCTCTTTCACAGCCTCGAAGTCAACATCTCCTTTGAGATCCGCAACCATTTTGTTTGGGTCTTTTTTGCTTGGCTTCATTCCTACTCTATTTACACCAACATCAATAACGACTGCCCCCTCCTTTACCATGTCCGCTTTTACCATCTCAGGAACACCCGCCGCAACGATCAGAATATCAGCTAGGTTAGTTATAGCAGCCATATCTTTGGTCCGGGTATGACATACCGTTACCGTTGCATTTGCACCATCGGCTTTCTGGACTAGTATGTTCATCATGGGCTTACCCACGATATTGCTTCGACCTACGATTACCACATGCTTTCCTGACGGGTCATTGCCGGATCTCACCAGTAATTCTTGGATACCATGTGGTGTACATGGTAAGAAAGCCGATTTACCCACTACCATCTTTCCGACATTCATAGGATGAAACCCGTCTACATCTTTATCAGGGTTAATCT
>CBFDAW010000337.1:0-4495 GCA_965602865.1 uncultured Thermoplasmata archaeon | reverse complement strand
TTTGAATAAGAAAAACGAGAGGAAACCTAAAGAAACTAATAGAGTTGCAAAAACACTACAATGAAAAATTCATAGGATGCTGTTTATTGATTGTTAGTCAGCCTCAATTAATAATTTATATTATCTTTTCTTTTGAGATTTTTGAAAAAGAGTATAAATTGCCATAGTGGCTATTAACGCGGCAAAAAAAAGTTCCACCAAAAACCCCGGGGTGGGCTGGGTCTTTTCATTTTTTTCCTTCTCGAACTCATACGCGGATAGGGTCTGGTTATATGGGAGTTTAATGTAAGATGTTTTACCCCATGCACCACAGTAAATGTCCACGCTTGAGCTTGGGGTGGGATTGTCCGTGAGATTAATCATAAAATAAATTGAACAAAAATTATTAGTACCGTATTTTATATCAAACGTCTCGCCATCGTATTTTAAATAATGCAGCCTTACATTCTCACCACCAGTTGCCCCTATGGTTGTATAGTTCTTAAATAATATTTTATAAAATTTATCTTTGATTAAAGTGTCATCTTCCCATGCTTGGAAACCGAGTTCGAATTTAATTTCTAAACCTTTTTTATTTCGTGAATCTAACCATAAATTCAATTCCGGTGTGATTTGGTCATCAAATTTTCTATCCCTGACATTATGAGTGAATATAAGAGGCTGTGAAACGGTTAGTTCGGTTTTGTTTGAATTACTCTTGGCTGGTGGTGTCGGGCTGAGGAACTTACTTATACTGAGATAATATATATTCAGGGGTCCATCTGGTGTATCATTATTCCCCCGGGTTTGTTTTAATGTGCTATTAGCTAAACATTGACCGTTTAAAAATAAGATTAGAATTAATAATATAGAAAAATACCATGACCAATGACTTTTTTTTAACATATTAGTTTGTTATTGGTTTGGGCGTATATATATTTTATAGGATATTTCTCGAATTTTTATAGATTGTGAGTTTTTATATCGGGGTTGATGTTTTGAAAATTCCAAACTTCAAATCTAAATATTATCCTCCAGCCATTTTTTTGGATTCTTTTGATGCCCCGCGGGTCCTCCACGGGCATCAAAAGCTTGGTTAATGCAATCTTCAGAATCGCAGACAAACGCGGCAAACAATATATTTTTATACGGTTTACCGCAGAATTGGCACCGGATCTCACTTGAATTTTTAATTCGGGTTTGTTTATTGGCAGAGGGCACGCTGGGAGACCCTGAGGTTTTTTTTGGTGTTTTTTTATTATCGGTTTTGGATTTATCAGATTTGTAGATAATATCACCTTATGGCAATTCTTCGAACTTCTTATAAATTTATATGATATTAAATCGGTTCGTTTGCAATTACATTTATCTTATATGAATCGTGGATGTTTTCATATCCCAATCCTATTGCTTCTACCAATACTTTCCAATCACTTGGTTTTGGTGTAGAAAGCTGGCGCTTTATTTCTGCCGATTCAAAAAATTGCTTCTCGTAATATTTCTCATCGCTAGGGTCCAAGATAGTTATATAGACATAGCGATCAAGTAATGAATAATTCCCGATTGGACTATCATTAATAAAATTATATGTGTTAAGGATTATGCTTATTGAGATGTTAACCCAATCGGTTTTTGGTTTGACAATAAATGGTTGGGTATCGCTGTATTTCACATCCGGGTTGAGGGGATCTGAGATGTCAAACGAATGTGTCATCGGAAAGCCTTCTTTGGTCACTATATGATACTCTGGTGGTTTCGGTTTTTCACTTTTAAATGGGTTACCAAAATCGATATGAATACAACCACAAGTTAAGATTAAAATAAAAATGATCGTAATTGTGATGATTTCCTTCATTTTAGTCTGGTACATTATCCCACGATATCCTTAAGTTCTACTTTAATAATTTATTACGATAATTAAAACTTTCTATCTGAAATTAATCTGTAAATGCCTCAGTGCCTTCATGGCTTATCTTTCTATTGTTTTTACGTTCGAACTTTGCACCGCCAGTGTATCCACCTATCATGCAAAATAGTATGTTAGCAAAAAAAATCAGAATCACTATAAATATATCCAAGTTCGTTCGAATCGCCGGGTTAGTCACGGAAATCTTAACGAAATTCAAAATCTGAAACAAGAGATAAAACTCAACAATTGCCCAAATAATACCGACTAATATTCCTACCTGGATACCATTGCGTTTGTTTACATATCGGCAACCGAGATTGCAGGCAATATATGGAATAATAGTTATTCCCATGAGTGGTCCGAGTAATGGTATGAAAATTAGTAATGATAGTATGGCAATCAACCCTAAAGAAATTGCGAATGCTTTATCAAATCGTTCTTCAGATTCTTTTTTTTCAGAGATTGGTTTCTCCTTTCGCGGTTTTAAACGATTCTTTTTAGATACTATCTCATCTACTGTAATCTTAGAGCGGCGCTTTGCTCTTGCTTCCTCGCGTTTTTTATACCTTTTTGCCATTTTACTCTATCTCTTATTATATTTCATGATTTTATTAAATCTTTTGGTTTTTAAAAATTAACTTTTTTATAGTGCGGTACTGTCTTCAAATGCTCGTTTAAACACTTTTTCGAACAAAATGGTCCATCTGAGCAGCCTTTTTTATATGTCCGCATCTCGGGACAACATTTGATATATTTTGTAGTAATGCCTCGGTCGCACCAAATACAGAACTTACCTTTAAAGCGCGGATCGTGTTTATATCTCAAATCATGAGTGTTTCCGAAACCGCCGATTATTTCTAATTTATACTTACGTTTCGGCATGGTTTTCATTCGTGTTTCGGCTTCTATTTGCCGTTGCCAGTTAATGTATCCTCTTCTAAGTCTCTCGTAGTCTCCAGAACCTGTAGCCTGATCTTCACCGAATGTCTGTAACCAAAATTCTTCATCGGATTTTTTGTATTTGGCAATATATATCCCGATAATGATTGCTATTATCATGGTAACCGAGATAAAAAAAACTAGAAAAATTAGAAAGTCTGTCCAGTTGTTTAATTCGTTCGGAGAATTACCAGTAAATTTTGGGTAGCTAAACTCATCATATGGATTGGTATTTTTAATATATTCGTTTAAATTCGAAAAGCCATCGCCATCAAAATCTTTCATTGCATCACTTGAATTAGTTGTATTAAAAGAAAATTCCAAATCATAATCTAAGGCATGTTGTTTCCATTTATCTTCCCAGAGATCCGGTAAGCCATCATTATCATCATCTATATCCTCAATGACATCTGGTTGAGTGTTCCTGGCCAAAATGATTTGGTCTGGCAAACCATCGCCATCGGTATCTAAACATGCACCCGGATTTGTCGGAAAGTGATCTAAATTCAACCTAGGATTACTTGTAGAATCGTTTCTGGTTTTATCCTGGTTCCATTCATCTGGACAGCCATCGGAATCAGAATCGGTACTCGCTGCCGGATCGTTGGGAAATTGGTCTTTTTCATCTGAAATCCCGTCGGAATCGGTATCATTATAAGCACGTGTAGTTTGACCTATATGTACGCTCCTGGGCACTCTAAGATCCTCTGAGGGGTTTAAATCGGAGATGTTCAAAATAGACAAATTTACAGTAAATGTTAAAATCCACACGAAAATCAGTATAAAAATCAAGATCGGAAAAATTTGTCGCTTCATTCGATTGTATAATTATGTAAGATATTATAAAATTTACCTTTTAAAAGAATTTGGTTTCTGGCTCTTAACCCCTAATTTCAGATAATGATTCCATTTCACGTTCAATTAACGCCAGCTCTTTTGGTTTGAACGCGGATGGATTCAATGAAAGAATTAATTTAGAGTCGCTAACCATAATTTTATCATTTACCAACTGAATAAAGTGAAGTATCGTTGAAAAATCATTCTGTGATGTTAAATATTCCAACCCATCGAATAGAATGGTGGCGTTTTTATTCTCCTGTAAAAATTTTTGAATACGAAGGCTTAGCCTAGTAATGTTCGTGGGTTCGATACAATTTGGTCCTTTATTAAACGTTAACCAAATTAAGGAACTATTAACCTCGCTTTTATTTTCATCGATTAGATTGGGCAATTTGCGGGTGATATATAGTGTCTTCTCACTCATTAGCTCCTTATTATACAATAATTGTGTACCAATCTCCTGTTTAGTGTCTTTAATCAGATATGAGTATCCACCTTCGAGTGTTAAGTCAAAGGGCATTTCACCTGCACCTTCTTTTTTTAATTTTTTATTACCTGCCATTTTAATCGGGGTCCGCTAGTCTCTCAAGTTGAAAAAATATTCACAATTGTTTTTTTTTATTTTTTCTAACAAATGAATTATATATTCTCTACTATTTATTATTTATTATTAAAAAAAGGCAAAAATCGTAAATTACAAGTCAAAAAGCGTGCCCGCACCACCCGTCAATAGACCGATAGCTTGCTCGGGGTTGCAAGCGAACCCTTTTACCTTTAATAGCTTGTTGCCGGCCAACAGTATGAGCATCAAATTCGCTTTTTTTGCAG
>CBFDAW010000336.1:0-4500 GCA_965602865.1 uncultured Thermoplasmata archaeon | reverse complement strand
TATTACCTCAGCACGAAAAAGTATCGATTCCGAGGATGCAACTGGTGCCTGAGGTACCGAGAATTAATTTATAAATTATAATTTTTGCGAAGCAATTTTTTTACTTTCAAACCATTAACTAAATTAAACATATAGTCCATTATCTATATTCATCCTACAGTTAATTTGGTGTAGAAAATGACCGATTTAAAACAAGATATTAAACACATGAAAGGCGATATCAAATATATCTATGACAAGCTAGAACATCTAAACTCACATTCTAAAATTTGTAATGAGTTGATCAAAGAATCCAACATACGTGAAGCCATTGAACTTTTTTCTCACCTTCAACAGATCGATAAACTCATCCATGAGATCCAACACCATCTCGATCATATTAAAAAGCATCTCGAACAAAATTCTGTCATTACTGCGGATTCTAAGCTCCTGGACATTCGTGACTTAAAACATGATGCTGCGCATACGTCTCTTGACCTAAAAGATTTCCACACACATATTGAACATTTGATCACACATACGGACATGTGCAGAGATATAGTTGCTCCCAGCATAGAAGAAGAGTTAATAGATATCAAGAAGCACATATTTGAGATAGACGAAAAAGCCCATGAACTGCTTGAGCATATTAAGGAGATTCGAGGTGGGATTTCATCTACATATCCGGAATTTATCTGGCAGATCCCCGATGGCCTCGATGAATTCCTACGTCACTCAAATACTATTGATTGCAAAACACCCGTGGTAAGAGAGATGGCATTAAAATTGGTGGATGAGACCGAGAATGTTCAGATGGCAATAATCTGTATATTATGTTTTGTGCGAGACTTTATCGCACCCAAGGTTACCGGGGAATACCAAGTTAAACCGGCATCGAAGACGTTACAGGCACGAGAAGGCGGCGGGATGTCAAAGTCTATTTTGGCATCCACACTTACACGTACCGTAAATATTCCTTCAAGAATACATTTCTTTCGGGTCCCTAAGCAGGTTTGGCTACAAAATTTTAAATTGGATTATTGTGAACGCGTCGATGAAGATTTTTCGATAGCATGCCCAGAATTCTATATTAATGATAACTGGACAACAACGAATGAATTAGTTAATGAAAAACTGGATGTATCGTGTCTGCATAATAAATTCATCGACCTTGGTATTCCAGCCACTGATATGGTAATTGATGCTCAGCACTGGAAAAGTCTACCCATATCCGAACTTGAGAATGAGGGTGCATATGATGACCCCATGAAATTTATCTCCAGTTCAAAGTTCTCGCCTCCACCGGTTGAAATCGAACGACGGTTATTTGCAGAATTTTTATATATAGGAGCTCTTCCTGATTAATAGGCAAGGCTATTTCATTAATTAGTATTAATTAGAATTAAACGGTTTGAAAATACTATGACCGAGAAAAAAGCCACAAATAAGAAAAACTACAATCATAAAGCTCAAAAAAAGGGTAGACCCGTTAATAAAGTAAATATTATTTTAGTATTTTTAATAATAATTTCTTTAGTGATTTTAGGCAGCCTTTATTTTGAATTTAATTCTAATGACCCCGAGCCTGAACCAGAACCACCAATACCGCAAAACCAACCACCATTCCCATTACCCACCCAAAGGATCATTAATACACACGATCATATCGATTTCATGGACATGCTCGAGAAATGGTTAAGCTCACAAAGGCAATGCAATGTCTCAGCCACCATCATGGTCGGGTCTCCAAATTCCACCTTCTGGAGCCAGCCAAAGGGACCTTTTACACACTATTTGGAAAACAATGAGCTGCTTCTGGATATGGCGCAAATGACCAATGGTGAGATCATAGCGTTCCCCACAATCAACCCAAACGATGAAAATAATTTGGAAAGGTTAAAAGATTATCTGGCCCGCGGTGCGCGCGGACTAAACCTATGGACCGGTCATCATGGCGTCCTTGAAGGCTCCTGGGGCGCGTTATCATTATATGACTGGCTGGGACCGCTTAACAGAACCGATATGTACCCGATTTATGAATACTGCCAAAAAAACAGGATACCTGTCATCTGGAGTAATAATCTTGGGATTTGGGAGATAAGAGAATATCTCTGGTCGATCCTGGAAAGATTTCCTGATATGATAATTAAGATACCACATTTCGGTATATGTTTCCAAGATTATAATCTGCCCTTTATCGAACAATTTCTAGATAACTATACAGGCGTGTATACCTGTTTTTCCTGGGGGCACCCAGAGTTCGTAATGGAAAAGTTCGAGAATATCTCAACGGTGCGTAATGAGGCAATTTCGGAATTCTTTGAAAAATATCAGGACCGGATAATGTTCGGTACGGATATCGTTCCTACAATTAATAAACGAAAAACCGTCGAGTGGATGCGGAAGCATACCCAGGTCTATAAAGATGTTCTCGAAAATGAAAATTATCATGTGGAGATTCTGAACTTTACACCGGATGGTATAGATTTTATTGCCGATTACCGGGGATTGAATTTATCAAAAGATATTCTTGAAAAAGTCTATTATAAAAATGCAATTAAATTTCTTAGTGGTTTGGCATGGAATGAAGAACTGAATGAAACCATTATTACCCGTGGTGATGGAGAAGCACTAAAAGATGCCTGGGAAAATTCTGATATCCATATCGAAGAAAAGAGAATACGCAAGGCGTATTGTGTGGGTAATCACTGGTGGGAAGGGGGAACCACTACGGTTTTAATATGATAATAATCATTGGTGGGAGTGGGGTGAGATCCAAACGAGCCCTCAAACGATTGATTTTTAATTGCGGGGTAAAATCACAAATTCAAAACCCAAAACCCCAAGAAAACTCAAAATGCCAAACTCAAAAATATCAATTATTGCATCCATTTTAGGTTTTTGTTTTTGGGGGTTAGAATTCATGTGTCACGATGCTGTACAAGTGATGAGGGTAGGTCCCTCGGACTCGGGAGCCACTGCGTTAGGCTCTGTTTAATTTCTGCTTATCAGGCTCTGATGATATTTCGTTGGTTTAGGCTCGTGCCTGATTATAGCTGTTAACCCCGAGCCTGATTCTACAAATATTTATCAGAGCCCGCTCCTTTCTCAATAATCATAAATCAGCACCTGCTCCTATTTCAGTAAAAATAAATTAGCACCCGATCTCGAAAAGTGATAATATGATGAGTGACGAATATTCCAAACGAGTCCTCGTACCATCTATTATAATCGTCATAATATTATAGTGGTCGATCAATATACACATCCGCCCACCCCCTCCGCAAAATTGTTTTATTTATTAATGACAATATACCCTAGAACACTATGTCGGGGCAGTTGTTAGGTAAAAAGAATAAAAGATATTATTATCGAAACGAAGACGGTGAAGTAATACACTCGGCTAAAAACATCTGGACTCGCCCAAAACCGAACAATTCAGACCGGGCTAGATGTATTTTATGCCGCGGTGTAAAATTTTTATGCGGGAAAGACCAGTGCCCCATTGTGGTAAAAAATTATTCTATGATGAAAACCCAAGCATTGATCGATTCGACCTCTTTGGATGGTGCATCACCGCCAAGTGTGTTCATCGGTAGGATCGGCTACCCCAAGGTCAGCATAGGCCCAATGGTGCCGCCGGTACATGGTGATACCGCATTTATGGATACACCTGAGCTCTGGGGTGACATTAATATCGATCAATTAGTGGAGTTCAGGTCTAACCTGGTTAGGGGTAAACTACCTGTGCATGTTACAGATGTTGAGAGCAATAATAAAATCGTAAGCCTTACCCGTGAACTTGCCTTAGCCGCGAGATCACCGGAGGTGGAGGTTGAGTTCTCCAAGAAACCCTCGGGGCATATATCGCTTAATGATGTAGAACAACCACATGGCCCATCCGCACCTTTAAAAAGATTCGATGTGGATAATATCAAAATCGATCACCGGCTGGAAAAAGCATACTCGGATATTGACCTCAGGGCACGAAATGCCGTAATCGACCTATTCAAAAGAGGAGTTATGGTCTCACAATTGCAAAAGGCGTTCAGTGTTGGTGCTTTTGGTTTGGGGGAGAATAGGAGGTTTGTTCCGACTCGGTGGAGTATTACAGCGGTTGACTCCACACTGGGTGAGAATTTAATGAATTTCACCAAACAATATCCGTGGATCAACGAATTTAGAGTATATGTGAATGTACATCTGGATAACCGCTGGGTAGTCGTGATGATGCCGGCACAGTGGAGTTACGAACTAATCGAAGCCTGGTATCCAAAGACCACCTGGAACCCACATTACAACGAGATTTCCATCATGGGGTCGCATGAAGGGTATCATGGCAGGACCAAGTATGCCGAGATCGGTGGCTGTTATTATGCTGCACGATTAGCCGTGAACGAGAAACTGAATCAAGCCCGTCGACAAGCAGCCGTGATAATACTGCGCGAAGCACATCCCGGGTATATACTACCGGTAGGCGTCTGGAACGTTCGTGAGAATGTGCGTAAAGCTTTAAGAAAA
>CBFDAW010000335.1:0-4500 GCA_965602865.1 uncultured Thermoplasmata archaeon | reverse complement strand
CACCAGACACCAGTATGATTTATTTGTCGTTAATCGCTATCAAGGTCTGGTGGCGGGCACGCTTTGTAACTAATCCCAAAATCGTTTGGTTCTTGCATAAGTTACCTCTGCTTTTAGGATATCACGCAGTAAATCCAATTCGTCCTCATGCTGTCGGGAGAGTATGCGTGCCGCCGTATTGGCACCGATACCGCGCCCCGCCAATGCTAATATCGCGGCTTTACCGTGGGACATTACTAAGTTTGCATTAGTGCGTAACCGTCTTAGCTCTTTTTTTTGTTCCGCCGCTATTTTTCTCGAGCTTTTTAGAAGTTTTATGCTCTTAGTATCATGAAGAGGAATAACCGCCAGTAATACTCCATTACAATAGTTACATTTCACTTTATCCCGTATATCCTGGATCATTTTTCTCTGGGTCCGTTTACAGTTTAAACAAATCAATCTAACATATTCACCTTCCAGCCGTCGTTTTAGGGCGATTAATATCGTCCTATCCGCCTTTTCGGGTGCCATAAGGTCACGGCGTGTTTCCAAGCCAGCCAAACTTATCGGTGACAATTGAGACAATTTAACCTCAAATTCTCCATTTTGCAACCTGGTCAATACATCACGAGTCCGAAATACATCCATTTTCTCCCACAGAATTTTATTAATCGCTTCATCATATAATGGCGAATTAAAGAAACTATCTAATAACCGAGTAAGACTGATTTGTTTATGATCCACATCTTTTCTGATCGCCCCAAATTTACGACCCACATGAAGTAACTGCCATTTCAGGTACGATGAGTTCTTTAGAACAAGCCTGAGCAAGGGCTCAAGTTCAGCCGGGTTTATATTAAACAAATAATCCATAATTAGTTTTGGCTTGATCCTAGCAGAGAGTTCAAGAATGATCCTGTAAGGGTCTGTGCGTACACCCACACTCGCACCGATTCGTGATGCGATTAACGCGGATAACAGTTGCCCGATGGTTTCATTCACTTTACTACCGAAACATGCATTAATAACTGTGATAGGTTCGGGCACCTGCGTGGAATCTATGGTGATTACCTCATCCGTGGGTACGGGAAACTTCTGCAGTTGATTAAAGATATAATTGACATATTGTTTAAATGAATCTTGATCAATGGGATATCTGGTTATCAATTCGTTAAATTGCTCAGGTAGCTTACCAACTTTCAAGCTGGCGAACTGCTCTTCTGGTAATTTTGATAAAATATCAACTAACTCCCCCCTAATCCTACCCACTTCAGCTGCCACTTCATAGGGTACCGGGATTTCCTCGCCGATCCAACCTGGTACTGAGCCTATTTCCGAGGCGGGTTCCACGAGTATTCTATTATCATCTTTGATCTCCACTACACGCCATGATTCGCCTTTTATGATGAATTTTGCCAGCGGTGAGATATATATCGATACGAATGCTTCGTCCAATTGTCCAACATGTTGTCGGTTTGTAATATCAATGATCCGGTAGGACTTTTCATCAGGTATCATCGAGATATTATCATAGAAATATTCAATCGTATTGGCTTTCCTACCGAATTCATTCCCCTCATGCCAAATTGCATGTATCTCCCGCATCTGCGCCAGGACCGATAAATATTCGTCTTTTTTAAGGTTCCGAAACGGGTAGGCACGGGTTATCATCTCGTATATCTCATCGAGATCATTATGCTTATTCTGCATCGAAATCGCCGCAAGCTGGTTGGCGAGAACACTGAACATGTTCTGGCGAATGACCACTGGCTCAAGCTCTTCATTCAAGGCGCGTCGTGTGATCACCATACTTTCACCAATTTCGTCAGGGTGTGTGGCGATTATCATTCCTTTTGAGACCTTTCCGAGTTTATGTCCGGCACGGCCGACGCGCTGGACAAGGCGTGTCACCTCACGCGGCGAGTTATATTGAACCGTAAAATCCGCACTCCCGATATCTATCCCAAGCTCAAGCGATGATGTACATATCAAGCCTTTTAATTGCTCGCGCTTAAAATCGTCCTCCATCTGTATCCTGACCTCACGCGATAGCGAGCCATGGTGAACACCAATTGAAATATTCTTATCCCACATCTTGAACCTAGCCGCCAGGCTCTCTGCGCCGTCTCGGGTATTTATAAAAATAAGTGTAGATCGGTGTTTTTTAATAAGTTCATTAATCTTACGCATGGATGCGATCGACTTTGGCTCAGAGGCTAATTTCTCAGAAAGTGCGAAATCGGCTTTACTGGGGATTGGGCTTTCCACGGTAATATCCATGTCTTTAATCACCGAGACTTTAATCGTCTCCACTTCATGCCTGGAATGTGAGCCTGCAAGAAAATGTGCGATCTCATCCGGTGTGCCAACGGTTGCGGATAACCCGATACGCTGGATTGGTTGGCGCGTAATGCGATCGAGCCGTTCGAGAGCGATTGCGAGCTGTACACCGCGTTCATCCTGGGCTAGCTCATGGATTTCATCAACCACGACGGCATGGACATATTCCAGATGTCTGGAAAGGTTTTTGCTGACTAATAAAATTTGTAAGGTTTCAGGCGTGGTAATCAATAAATTCGGGGGGTGCTTGGACTGCCAGGTGCGCTCTTTTTGGGTGGTATCACCGTGCCGGACCGCTACGGCTATGCCAAGTTGCTCGCCCCAGTTTTTAAGCCGTGCAAGCATATCACGATTCAAAGCACGGAGAGGTGTAATGTATAGAATAGAGATACCGCTATGCTGCCTGGGGAGTTTCTTTTTGGATTTCAAGAGGTCCTGGTGTACAATAACCTCCCGCAACCATTTTTTTTGAAAATTATGAAATAACGGTAATACACATGCTTCGGTTTTCCCGGAACCGGTGGGAGCTATTAATAATATGTCTTTACCATTAAGTATCTGTGGAATCGCCAGCTTTTGCGGCTGGGTCGGTGTAGTTATACCTTCTTGTACTAGAAGCCGTTGAAGTGCAGGTGTCAAGCTTTGAAAAATCGAAATATTATCCCCTCATTTTGATATGGAATTTAAATTTACCAACTCCGCGAGTTTACCAAGATCTGTGCCGTCCAATAAATAAATCCTTGCGTTATCAAGATCGACACATCGGTTGTTAAGCATCGGTCCGAGAAATTCGGGTTTTACGGCGTTCACCGGCGTACCGGTGCCTATGTCATTGAATGCCGGCATGATGATGACCTCCGGGTTTGCTGATTCTAGGTCCCGGTAGCGTGATGTCGTTTGCGCCTTATCCAAATGACCCCGGACCCAACATGAATATGAGACCCTACCACCCAGCTTGTCCACGAACAGAACATTTGGGTGGTTATGCGCCATTAATATCCGAGTGGTTTGTAGAACTTGTGGTGCGGGCCAGGTATGACCATGGAAGAGACCAAGTCCATGTAGTACCGTACCGGAGATAGGGTGTATGTGAACCTGTGTGAGGTTGCTTGGGATCAATTTTCTCAGGTTACCGTCGTGATTTCCCGGGATGATCTCGATTGCTTCAAGGGCGGCTGCTAGGCGCGTAAAAACTTTTGGCAGCTCGCGCCATTCCTGGCTGGAGGTCATGGGAATGGTATGCTTTATATCCCCAAGCAGAACCAGCTGGGTTACATTGAATTTTGAGCATAGATTCAGAACATGCTCGGTAATACGCTCAGTCTGGCTCGGTAACTGTGCACCTGTTTGGGCTAGGCTGTACTCGATGCCGAAATGCAAATCTGCAATTATCAATACATTCGCCGAAATCCCGGGTGGCGCTTCGAGGATGAAGGCGGGCTCGTTATGCACCGGGTGACCCGGTTCGGCGTTTATGGTTTGTGGGGGTTTTGTAGTATTACGGGAGATCTTCGAGATTCGAGAGTTCATTAGTTGATAAGTACATGTTAACGTTTATATTTATATTTACGATAATTTTATAATGAAAGTTAATAATAATAATGACATCGTGCTATTTTCTACCATGCTAGACCGTAACGTTTAAATATCGATTACACAAACGTACCAAACTTTATTTATATACCTCCAATGAATATATTCCATAGAACCTTAGGAAAGAATAAAATTGTTGTTTAGGGAGTGTTAATTTGGAAATCAACAAGATTAAATGGAATAAACCCTCGTTAAATATCCGAGAGCTTACGGTGGGCGGCAGAATCACGAAGACGGAGTGGAAACGGCTTTTAAAAAGATGCTCATTTTGAATACATATTTACCCTGACGATTATAAGATACATAATCCCTTGAAATAGGGGTGGTTGTGCCTTCCCCCAAACCCCCCCTATTTTTTTTTTGATTTTACTTAATGTGCCTCCTCAACAATAATATTACTTCCATAATATTATTCAATGATTGAGTCTCAATCCTTGTTTTAATGGATGTTACTCTTCAACATGAATACTAAGAGAGCTTATGATAGCTGTACATCGTTTCAATCCTTGTTTTAATGGATGTTACTCTTCAACTTAAACAGATAGAAATGTATACACTACAATTATTTTAAAGTTATTTGTTTTT
>CBFDAW010000334.1:0-4502 GCA_965602865.1 uncultured Thermoplasmata archaeon | reverse complement strand
AGTAGTATTAACCTTGGTGGCAGTCTCCGGGAAAGCTGCCGAGTATGACCTGGTCGTCGAGGAAAATGCTGAATTAACAGTGAAGATATTTGGAATAGATAAGCCTGAAACCGATAGATCTTCGACTTTGTTTACATCTCTAAACATTTTATTTATTATCATTATAATCATCATTATCTTAGCACTGGCAATTTATGTTAATAAACGAAGGAAGTGTGATAAGGAGAAAAAATCTAATAAAGAGGCGGTAACCCTAAAGCCCGGTGAGTTTCCCACTGCTGTGATTTCAGTAGGTCAACCACCGACGGTCGCACAACTACCGGGTTCGGCAGCAGGTAATGTTGGAGAGCAATCAAACACTTTAACTTCATCTATTCCCGTCTTAGCAAGCTCACCATCGACTGTGCAGGCTCCTGCTTCGCAGCAAATACCACAAAGTCCACAGCTGCCGCAATTGCCGCCCGCACAAAGTCAAGCAACTAAATTCGAGGCTGGTGAAACTACATCGGTACCTATAATTACAACTACTACGTCTATACCAACACCCGTGGTCTCTGCATCCGAAACTGTGCCAAAGCAACAACAGGTGTCAGCCCAGGAGCCCAGGGAAACTGATAATGCTCAACCTCAAGAGCAAGATAAAGAAGTGAGTGAACATCAAAATAAGAACTCAGAACCATAATAAGTCAGCTTCACCAAATTATTATATACATTGAAAATTATCTTTATTGACCTACGGGGGTAATTTTATGCAGGAAAAACATATTGCCATGGTCATTATACTAATTATTTTACCAGGACTCATAGCAGTTGACCCCCACTTTGGTTCTATGACATCTGAAGATGTTCAAACCATTGAAATATCGAATGAAAAAGCATTCTTACCAGATGCAAATAAACTTTTAGCAAATATACCAAGCGCGTTCACCGAGAATCGTGGTCAGCTGGAGAATAATGATGTTCGGTTTTATGCCCAGGGCAGCGGGTTGTGGTTTACCGATGACGGCGTGTGGTTTGAGCTCAGAGAAGAAATAACAAAAAATAGTCGAGAGTCAAGAGTCGAGAGTCAAGAATCGGATGAGTTGTTTGACCCGCTGAGTAGGTTCGAACCGCCGGAGCCGGTGAAATATAAGAGTGTGGTCCTCAAGCAGGAGTTCGTGGGTGCGAACCATGTTAAACCACGGGGAAAAAGACCAGTGGAGTATTACAGCAACTTCTTCTACGGTAATGATTCCTCAAAATGGCGCACGGAGGTACCAAACTATCAGGAGATATATTACGAGAATCTTTACGATGGCATCGATTTGCGATATTACACGAATGAAAACGGACTAAAATATGATCTCATAGTGCACCCTGGGGCAGATGTACGACAGATCAAAATAAGATATGAAGGTGCAGAAGAACTTACAATTGATGATTTCGGGAACTTGATAATTAAAACGAAAATCGGAAATGTTATGGATGGCGAGCTATTCATTTATCAAGATTATGCCGGGTCACAGCATTATATCAAAGGAGAGTTTGTGAAATATAATAATTTGGAATATGGTTTCGAGCTTTTGGACGATTACCGAGTGCAAGAAATCCTCGTGATCGACCCGACCTATTATTTGGAATATTCTACATATATAGGAGGAATTGGTTGGGATGACGGTTGGGCTTTAGCGGTAGACTCCAACGGAAATGCTTATGTAACTGGAATAACAGAATCATTTAATTTTCCCACCACAACCGGAGTTTTCGATTCATTTTATAATGGTTCTGATGCTTTCGTGTTTAAGCTTAACTCGAATGGCTCAGCACTTCAATATTCAACATTTATTGGTGGTAATAAAGGGGATGATGGAGATGATATCGAAGTAGATTCAACGGGAAATGCATTTATTGCAGGAGAGACATTATCACCAGATTTTCCCACGACACCGGGAGCGAACGACACATCATTTAATGGTGAGGCAGATATCTTCGTTCTGAAGCTTAATCAAAATGGCTCAGACCTTATTTATTCAACATTTATTGGAGGAATTAACTTGGATTGTAACTGTGGTATTGCAATAGACATCACTGGTAATGCATTCGTAACAGGAGTTACAGGCTCCTCGGATTTTCCTAATACAACAGGTGCGTACGATACATCATATAACGGTGGAGAGTTTGATGCATTCGTTCTCAAACTAAATCACAATGGTTCAATCCTCATATATTCTACATTTGTAGGTGGAATAGATAATGATCATACCTATCGCATTGTAATAGATACAACCGGAAATGCATTCGTGGCGGGAAGTACAAATTCATCGGATTTTCCCACGACAACGGGAGCTTTTGATAGAACATATAATGGTAATGGTGAAGATGATACTTTTGTGCTAAAATTAAACCAAACCGGCTCAAGACTTATTTATTCTACCTTTGTAGGAGGTAGCAGTCGGGATCAGGGAGGTGACATTGTAATAGACTCAACAGGAAATGCATTCGTAGCCGGATGGACACATTCATCGAACTTTCCCACCACAGCTGGTGCGTATGATACTACATTCAATGGCAATTATGATGTTTTTGCCCTCAAGCTTAATCATAACGGGTCAGATCTTATTTATTCAACATTTGTAGGTGGAAGTAATGGAGAAACTATTGGGGCAATTAACGTAGACTCGGTTGGGAACGCGTTCATTACGGGTACTACAAATTCATTAGATTTTCCTACTACACCGGATGCGTATAATATATTATATAACGGTGGGTGGAATGATATTTTTGTTCTAAGGCTTAACCGGAACGGCTCAACGCTTCTATATTCTACCTATGTAGGAGGAAGCAATCATGACGGAAGTAGTGAAATCGAAGTAGACTATACAGGAAATGTATTTATAACGGGTGGTACTTTTTCATTAGATTTTCCAAATACAACGGGAGCATTTGACAGAACATTTAACGGCGATCTTGACGCCTTTGTAATGAAGTTCGCTATGTTTAACATTACTTCTTTATCCCTGCTTATGGATACTACGCCAGTAAACCAAATTCATTCAAAGTATTGTCAGTATACCTTCAGGGTTAACATAACCGATACCGTGTCACGCTCTGATTTAGGTATGGTCCGCCTAAACCTAGATCCTCTTGGAACAAACATTCAATTTATTTGGGATCGTACAACCGATGTATTTTCAAAATTTTTTGATCCAAATAACTTTGTTACTCTTGAATCTTCAAGTCAGGCTCTAAATAATTCTATAAATAAATGGACAATAAATTTTAATGTAACTTTCAATTGGACATATCCCGATGAGAATTTCCATGATGTCCAAGCCTATGCAACAAGCGCGGCTTTAGCTCCAGTATGGTTTAATGCTACTGAACTCTATCGTGTGGAGAACGATCTTATGTTCAATGGCAAATTAAAAGTTGAAGACGAAGATAACCGGACCATTTCAGATGGCGCTCTCGTGCGCGGCGGCGAGAAGCTAAATTGGACCGGTTTGAAGGTCGTATACGAAGGTACGACAGATGTTTACCCGCCCGGTGACGAGGTCGATATCACGATCTGGGATGAAGCCGGTGATTCATGGTCGGATTCACCGCCAGCGCGGGAGAACTTCACGATACAAACACTTACGGCTCCGGTAACGGATTTGGATGGCGATATGCATACTGTTAATTTAACAGGAATTCCGCCAGAGTGTGATAAAACAAATGAAACATTCGTTATCAGGATCGACGGCGATAATGTAACATTCTCAAATCCGATACCAGGCAACACGACCTGGCAGACCGAGTCAACATTTGTTAACGTGGGCGTGACGATAACGGATATTGGCGGCGGGGAGGTTAAGGGTTCAAGTGTAAAGCATTCTTACTCGACGGATAACGGAAATAATTGGAGTGATTGGGAAGGTATTATCGGATTAAAACCAGGTAAGAACATAACTCCACAAGATTTAGTTTTCTTGGAGGAGGGAACGAATAATCTCATCAAATGGCAAGCCGAGGACTCGGTGGGAAACGGACCGGTGGTAAGTGATGAATATAGGATATTAATCGATATTGAAGGTGTAAGATTTTCAAATGCTTCACCATCAGCCGATTACGAATCGCCTACCGAAGAGGTTGAGGTCGGTATTACGATATCAGATGTGATCTCCGGTGTCGACGCATCCACGGTCGAGTATGCGGTCTCAAAAGATGATGGCGAATGGAGCTCTTGGATGAGTGTGGCGAGATTAGAAGACGGATCGAGCATTAATGTCACTCTAAACCTGACCTTCCCCGACGGCACCAATAATCGTATCAAATGGCGCGCTTCGGATATAGCGGGGAACGGCCCCGTGGAATCCAAATCGTATATAGTGATAGTTAATACCTGGCTGCAAACACTGATCCCTCGCGTGAAGCTCTGGAGCCCGCCGAACGCCTCGATCATCACAGCAACAGCCGTGGAACTTACCTGGAGGCTTGAAAATCAGAATTTATTGAATGTGACTTATGATGTATATTTAGAT
>CBFDAW010000333.1:0-4506 GCA_965602865.1 uncultured Thermoplasmata archaeon | reverse complement strand
ATTTTTTAGCTGTAATGTTGAGTTTGAGCTGGTGGTATTGGAATTCATATATCTGCTGATGGTAAAATTTTTTATTCTGGATAATTTTAGAAGGATCGATGGTGTATTTGTGTCTTAGAGATGAGAATGTGAATATGTCACTATACTCTTTAAGCCAAGAGTGGATCGTACTTCTCGGGACCTTGGTTTTGTATCGTTTTTGTAGTATCGCTACAGTGCTATCAATAGTATATCCGAGGTTATAGTATGTGGTTGCTTGGAGTATGATTTTTGGTTTATAATGAGTGTGTGGGATTTTCCTGGTAGTAAAATATTTGTGGCAGCTTTTGCAGTAATAAATTTGTGTGGTGCCGTATTTTGCTTTACGTGTCCCTGAGCGAATGGCATGTTCGGATGATGAACAAAGAGGACATGGTTTAGGTGTATGTGTGGCTTGTAAAAGGCGTTTCCTGTTAGACGTAGAATATTGTGTGTATTTGTGGGATTTATTTTGTTCATGGGATTTAGGAGATTTATACATTAGTGGGAGAAAGGAATTTTTATGTTATAAGTTTTATTCAAAAAACTGATGAGTTTCGGATCCGAAGTAGCTGATAGGTTTCGGACAAAGTGATGGGAAAACTCATGTATTTTGGATAGGATTTTAGTGGTGCCAATGTGAGTGTATCCGGAATTTGTTAGGTGGGCTTGGTAGTGACAGGGTTGATATCACCGGTGTGAACGATTATTATCTAGGGGATAGGATTAAAATATTATGAATGTAATAACCCGTAACCCGGGTGGAAGGAATGTCTTTTCGGTTCCATATTTCAGTTGGATTTATCTATCAACAATATTTAAATACCAATTTATCCTTAAAATTCAAAAGGAAAAATATTTGCAGCAGTATGTTTCCCAAAGGTTGAATAAATAAACAACTCGAAAACGGTGATACATTAATGAAATTTTCAAAACGAACAACATACATGCTCTTTGGCAGTCTAATATTTCTTGCGATTTCATTTAGATACCCATTCACACCGCATGAGATCGGGTGGGATTCTTTCGTTATTCATAAATTTATCAATTTATTAAATCATCAAGGTAATTATTCTAGTTGGTGGGTCCACCCATTATCGCCGTTTGGTCTCACACCGTTCTCGTATGCGAGTGCGGTCCCGGTCTTACTTTCGGCATTTTCACAAGTTAGTGGGTTATCTATCGAGTCATCGATCTGGTTATTTGGGGTATTTTGCGGTATACTTGGCATATTTGGGTCATACATGGTGGCGAAGGAGGTATTTAATAATGATCTTTATATATTTTTAGTAGTATTTGGTTTTTCGACAAGTTCGATATTTCTAGCTTTTACAACCTGGACACTTAGTACAAGAGGTTTTTTTATTACTTTTTTACCAATCTTTTTATTCTTTCTTTTTAGAAATGCAAAATCGAAAAAATTTAATATTTATACAGTTTTATTGATTTTATCTTTTATATCTTTAGTGGCAATCCATCATCTTTATACATTGCTACTTTTTCCAATAATATTATATACAATAATAAAAAGAATATATCCATTTAAAAAAGTTAAAAAAGAAATAAATTTAATCAAAATAATTAATATTATTTGCGGAATATTTTTAATTATAATAATTTTATTAGTTTTTTTAGATATTTTAACAACGATACCTATAACTGGTCATGAAGGGGCTCGATTTGAAACACAAATCGATTGGTTTATTGAAATAATATATGAGGATTATGCTCACGCATTGGGGATATTAGGATTATTTGGAATTATTGGCTTTTTTTGTTTATTATACAAACGAGATAAAAGTTTAAATGAAGTTATATTGGTTTTTATTGCACTAGTTTTAGCACCGTTTATTTTTGTATCTACATATATGCAATCTTTTATAACAATTTTTATCTATTTATTGGCTGGTTTTGGGTTGTTAACTATTTATAAAATTGTAATGATAAAGAAAAATAGAGCAGTTGCAATAATGATTATTATATTAATTTTATCAATATCATTTGCATTTTCAGCTTATTATCAACTTTATTATCCAAACTATGTACATGAACGAGCTTATAGTAATGAATATATGGAAGAAGAGACTTATGATGCTGGGTTATGGCTAAAATATTTATCTTATGATAGTGTAATATTTACTAATAATAAGCCTTCATTGGGTAGAATTTCAGGGGTTATGAATTTAAAACGATTTCCAGGTAGTAATATAGAACAACTTGAAAATGGTTATGTGTCTGTAGAAGATTTCGAAGTTGAAGTTAGTTCAATATATGATCCAAGATTTTGGTCAGAAACTTTTTATAAGTTAAAATCAGATGGTGCTTCACTTAAATGGATAGCATATATTTTACCAAAAGAGAAATTTAATAGTACTTTTTCACTGGGTATAATTTATAAATATAATATCACTTATGTGCTGGAGCATAATCAATTATTATTAGACGAAGAAGATGATAATAAAATATTTTTTATTTCTTTAAATAATAATCGTTATAAAATGTATTCAAATCGTGAGCATAGTGTTTGGTATTTGAATTATTAGGGAGTTAAATAGAATCGAAATGAGTATAAGATATGGGGATTATTTAAATTCATTTTTTTCGATTATCGCCTCTCTATTAGCATCTTTCAGATTTTTTTTTTGCGCCGAAAAAAAGTATTTAATTTTAATATTTTTATTGTTTCTATTATTACTCCATCACAAATTCATTTATGTTATTCTTTTTCAATGATGTGCAAACTATAGAGACATGTTACCCCTTGTTTTATTTATTCTAGATATAACATAATTTGTTTTCCCTGACGGAAGAGGTGGTATAGATTCGACAAACATTAACTTAATAATCATGTTTTCACCAAAACATTTTTTAAAATTTGCCAATACATAATCAAATTCCCTTTCATCAGTTTCATGTTCTTTTATAATTTTAATTATTATCTCATTTTTATTTTTTTGTATCACCTGAAATTGTTTGATTTTTTGGTATTGTTTAACAGTAGCCTCTGAAAATGAAGAAATGCAATCTGGATTTGTTATCCAATCTGGAAAAAACAAATTATGTATAAAAACAGATAAAATAATTTTGTTATCCCTTGTAAATAAAATATCATTGGTTCGCCCCACTACCTTTTCCATAAGTGGAAGCCCTCGTCCACATGGACAGATTTCATCTGAAGGTACTCCCAAGTCTCCAATTTCATATCTAATAAAAGGCATTGCATAATTGTTTAGGTCAGTTATAATTATTTTGCCTAAATCCCCCGGCGAAACATGCTCATTATCTTTGATGAATTCTATAACCCCGTTCTCAATTGCCAGATGATAACCAGAGAACTCAGGGCATTCTCCTGCTTGCAGCGTAGTATCACGCCCACTGTAATAATCGAAGACTTCGCAACCAAACGCTCTTTCAATGGTCTCTCTTTGATAATCAAAAAGCATTTCACAACTTGTAAGTATCGCTTCAGGTTTTATATCATTAATCCTTCTCTTTTCCATGTATTGCGCCATCAAATAAATCGCCGATGAAAAGGCATTAATAATCTTTGGCTTGAACTTTCTTAATATTCTCACATGTTCACCCAATATCTTTTCAGTCATGTACCACGCATCTAACATTATCATTCTATATACCAAATTAAAAATCTTAGTTTTTAATTCTCTTTGATGTGATAGGTCTTGGGGCGCTCCCCATAAATAGGCAATTTTATCTCCAGGATTATATCCTGCCCAGCTCCATTCCCTATATGCTGCCGCCGTATTCCAAGCACTCCATTTTTTATCTATGAAAAATTTCATTGGTTCGCCTGTAGAGCCGCCAGTATGTTTTGGTATAAGTTCTTTTTTTGAATAGTTTTTTGCGGTTAAATTATCAATATTGTTCCTAATATGCTCTTTTGTTAAAACTGGCAGTTTTTGCAAATCATCAACATTTTTTATATCCTGTGGCTTTAGTTTTAACTCTTTAAATATTTTGTGATAATAGGGAACATTTTCGTATGCGTGTTTAAGTAATGCTTGAAGTCTCTTTTGTTGAAATTGCTCCAACTCCGAAAGTTTCCACCATTGACTCTTTTCTAGTAAGCGTAGATGCCTAGTTAAGCGGCTCTCTTGGGGCTCTCCAAGCTGGTAAAGTGGATAAATGATGTTTTTTAATATGAACGAATACACTGATCTCACATCATCTTTCATTTTTTAATATTCTTTGAGCAATATAAATTTCCATCTTTATATATTTTATAGCTCGATTTGTCAAGATTTTCTATATCGTCATTATTTATTTCGCCGCAAGTTATGATATTCTTTCTATTTTTGCTTTCTATCGATTCTTTGAGACTTTTTAATTTCTTAAGAAACACACGCCGAATGAAATAGTTTAATAAAAGTCATAATTCCTCCTCCTTATAATAAGAATGATTGGCAATGAATCGCTTCATCATCTAAATCAGAAGCATCCCAAATGTTATCATTGTCGTGGTCGTAACGG
>CBFDAW010000332.1:0-4506 GCA_965602865.1 uncultured Thermoplasmata archaeon | reverse complement strand
AGACCAGCTCACGCGCGATTAGTAGTCCATGCGGTACCGCTGATATCTTTGAGGTACTGGCAGAAGTGTCTCTTTCTGCTGAGGAGATCAAACACATCGCAGAAAAAATTGGTGGGACGATTGCATGGGGCGGTGGTGTACATATCGCACCCGCCGATGACTTAATTATTCGTGCAGAATATCCATTGGCAATAGATCCGTACGCACAGGTAATTGCCTCGGTCATGGCTAAGAAAAAAGCGGCAGGGGGAAATCGTCTGGTTATGGATATCCCCGTGGGACCTAACGCAAAGGTGGAGTCCATTGACCTGGCTAAGAGATATGGTCGCGATTTTATGGCAATCGGTGATGAGCTCGGAATGCGTGTGAAGTGCGCAATAACTTATGGTGGTCAGCCAGTAGGTCGTGCCATTGGACCCATCTTAGAGGCTAAAGAAGCACTTGCGGCTCTTGAAAATAAAAAAGTACCCAATAGTTTATTAGAAAAATCTATCAGCCTTGCGGGTATGATAATAGAGATGGGAAATACAACTCCGGGTTTGGGTCGAGAAAAAGCAAGAGATATAATCTGTTCGGGAAAGGCTTTGAAAAAAATCAAGGAAATCATCGAAGCGCAGCATGGAAACCCGGATATCACTTCAGATACTCTCGAAGTGGGAAAATATACAATAGAGGTCAAATCAGATCGTGATGGGTATGTGGATTCAATCAATAATAAAAGTATAGTAAAAGTAGCCCGTACCGCTGGCGCACCAAAAAGTAAAGGTGCGGGGATTATGATACATAAAAAGAAAGGTATGAAAGTGGATAAAGACGAACCTATTTATACCCTCTATGCAGATAGTAAGCTCAAACTTGAAGAAGCAATCAAACTTGCGAATAAGCTACGACCCATAGTGATCGAAGGTATGATTCTTGAGACAATTGGACCTCCTGATAAAATTTTTATTTACGACTGATTTATTCCTTATCCACTATCCAAAGATTGCGCGAAAAATTGAAGAAGAGGCAATTAAGGTAATCATTTACCATAAAATTTTTATATTTATACGATTCATTATTAGGGCAGGTATATGTATGTTACGAAAAAGCTTAGTATTGTTCATAATTTTATTACTACTCACAGTCTCAATTTCCGGGTGTATCGAATCTGATGAAAAAAAAGAAACGAAGGTAACAGATAACGGATTTGAGGGCGTATCATGGAAGAATGTGCTTCCGGAGCGCAGTGCAATGCTCATTCAACATGACGCAGAATCATATGTCGATGATTATGCATTTCTAGCCGGTGTACCAGCATCTGTATACTATGATGAGAATAGCGATAAAATTATTTCATATCCATTATTATTCTATGATAGACCAAATATAGGCACGGGAGAAACGCTCTCACTTAATGCCGGGCAAGGGGTCGAATATTTCATGGAGGACTGGATGACTTACTGTGAGAATGAACTTGATTTCTTACAATTGGTAAACATCCCCGACGCTGGTGCCCTGAAATCCAAATACTCAGCTAAAAATAGTGTGATATTCAATTCCGATGATTATTCGGAAGTTGCAGCTCAAATTGCCACTACGAACTGGGCGTATTCGGAGGAAGCTGTATTAGCCGTAGCAGAAGAAAATTACAACAGACCAGATAGTAAGATAGAAAATGAAATCACAGGCAAAACTCCTGCAATGGGCACCAAAACCGAACAATTTAAGGGAACTGCAGAACCTGCTCCACTATCGCCAATATTCCATGATTTTCATATCGATGAAGGTTATAAGTATATCATCGCCGATATGACCTGGGGGAATGAAAATAACCCAGTTGCTGAGATCACTGCACGCGGTAAAGACCCCGACCTGCAGCTATATGATTGGGCTTTAGGACCAAACGGTGCGGAAGTCGCATGCTCGGCTAACTGGAATGTATTAAGCGGTGCGCATGAGGAAATCGGGTCATATATTTATGATGAAAATGCCGACTGGTCGGCGGCGGTTACTTATATGCCAACTAAACCATACATTGACGCTGATTCTGGTTCAGGATCCAGTACGGTTGAATCACCAAATTATTTACAATATACTGATAATAATTTAGTAACACGCTCCGGGCTAGAAGTGATGGATTATGATTCGAATATCGAATCACCATTTGGTGGTGAAACTGATTATACGATTACTTATATCCTTTACCCCGGCATCGAATTAGATATCGAAGAGTTAACCCCGTTTATGTGCCGGAATGCCAAATTCGAGCTAACCTGGTCGGATTCCAACATTAATCTTGGTCTGATCATCCGCGGTCCCTCAGGGGCGGATATCGCCTCTGCTATTACGCCATCAGGGACATCTTCACAAATTATTGACCTCCCCGAGCTTGGAGAAGGCCAATATACTGTTACAGTAGTTAACCTGGATGAAGCCGGCTCAGAAACTGAATTTAATATCAAGTACTCTTGGCAACAATCAATGGATAAAAAAGAAGGCAAAGGATTAATGTCTGCTACGGAAGGTGCTGTGCTTGCGTCATTGAAGAATGTCCCCTTATTATATACTGGTATAGAATCTGTTCCACCGGCCACCAAAAAGGCATTAAATACCTTAGGTGTTTCAAGGATAATATTAGTAAACCTAGGCGGTATTGCCGATGATGGATTGAAAGCTGAGATGAAATCAATCCGCTCATCATTCCAACAAAAATTAACTATTGAAGAGATTTCTTATTGTGATGAAATATACTCCCGCATCTCCGAACTTTCCAAACAGGACGGAATTTATCAAAATGATATAGTCTTCACTACAATAAACCCCTGGACCAGCTATTTTGTCACCGAGGGAATAAGTGATGAACAGGCGAAATCGATATTCATAGGTCCTGCAGCTTATGCAGCAGCGCATCACGGCGCACCGGTAATCATTGCAGATATGTACCCACGGCTATCATGCGCCCAGAGCTGGCATAATGTATTTTGGCGTGATGCATATCCAAGTAGATTACCCCCATCCGTAGGGTGTATGATGTTGACCGGGATTGCGGTTTACGAACAGCTGGCAGAATTTGGTCTCGATCGCCCAGGCAAGGAATCCATATTAACCGTTGCAGGCCAATTCGATATAGGTACCGCCTGGGATAGGATGCTGGTTGGTGCGGCGCTTGCAGGACGTATCCAAGGGTCACCGGTGGATACTTCTTATTGGATAGCACGATCGATGCTGTATCCTGCGATTATTTATGCAAACCCTGCAGTTAATCCGGAATTGGATACCCACGATGGTATGCGAATCACTGGTTCAGAATCTGAGCGTTTGGGAAACGGAGTTTTACGGATCACCCAACCGGAGCAGGAGATTTCGACCGAGTACAATGTATTACAAACCTGGGTGAGTTATCAGCATAGATTTAATGAACGCGCTAGCAAATATTGGGGTTGTGATTATGTTACCGCAACGGGTGTTACACCATATAGAACACCTTCTAGTGATGAAGGCGTAAATGATTTATTTAATGTATGGCCTGACCTAACAGAGACCGAGGTCATACCACATTATCTCGACCAGTTGGGGTATGATTCGGTGTATACAACAAACTTTGATGCTACCATGGATAATCTCAATCGCGGCACGATTATGTGGCTGGAAGTCATGCATGGTGGGAACAGCAACGGCGGTGTGGTGGGCTTTTGGAAGGAGGGGCAGCTCGAAAATAACCCATGGCGCGGTTATGAGGAGAATGCCTTGACACTCCGCGGCAGCACCGCAGATCCCGATGTGGTATCCATGAACCGTAATATTGGTTTAGACCTTCAACCCGGTTTTAGTCCAAAAACGAATCTGGAGATTGTGCCAGAGACGCATGATGGGATAATAATCGCCTTAGCCCAGCAAGAACAAACAAATTATAAGGTCGGTACCGACTTTGATGAAGCAATGGAGAACCTGCATTCCCTGGGTTTCAGTGGAGGCTCATGTCTGATCGCATGTTCTTATCTACACCTTGCTCTTATACGCCATGGCTCAGTCTTCCAGGTTATCGATCCTTGGTTGACTTCGTGGTATAGTGCTTTTGCCATGGAGACGTTCATTCGAGACATGATACTTGGTTATTCGGTTGGTGAGGCTTATGAGCGTGGGATCGCACATGTAGGTGTCCAGTACCTAACCGATGGTTGGTGGTGGGATATTTTTGAAAACCTGGTTTATTACGGCGACCCTGACATACGGGTATTTATCCCAACCAACCCCTGGGACGAGCCCGCGCCACTCACTTATGAAAAATCCATAATAATTGGCGGTCATGCACCGTTCGGTGCAGGTGAACATCCAAATGCTATTGAAGATCTCAGCGCAGCAGAGCTTGGATTCTACATTTCTTTAATAATAATTATGGCTGTAATCGGCGTTGTGAGCTTTCGGCGGTGGAAGAAAGTAAAGGCAAACACCAAAAATGTAGATTCAGAAATCTCTGATTAAATAATGAACTAGTTTTCTATCTTGATAAAAATTCAAATTAAT
>CBFDAW010000331.1:0-4522 GCA_965602865.1 uncultured Thermoplasmata archaeon | reverse complement strand
ATGATGAAATCACTAGGTTTGCACCATTTAAAAGTGCGATGTCACAACTTAAACGGTATCGGGTTTGGAACCCGTTCGCCGAGATATTGGCGACAGAACTACCACATGATGAACCAGCTACCATGCGGTTATCCAAGGAGATCTGGAGTGCAATCAAGTCACGCACATTATTATACCAGTTCCAACGATCAACAGCGATCATCAATGGTCGGGAGTATAAAGTATCTACTTATGGAGATATGGCTGAGGTATTAACAGATTGTGCTGAGATGATCGAAACCTGTAAATCCGGTCTGCAAACGCACCAGATCAAGTTTTATGATAGTGTTATGGTGCATTTGGCCCCTGAAGCCACCTATAAAGCGATTGGCTCTAAATATCTAAAAGTCTTTAAGAGTAAGATACCCGAAACATCTTTGAAACGAAGCTATATCAAACCATTAGTCGAGTATGGTTATCTGGAGATCGATGATAAACACAAACCGCATAAGGTTATTATAGATTGTGTCAAAAAACCAACATCAACCAATATTGATGATTTTGGAGATAATGAATCACTGGCTGCAGGATCAACCAAGACTAACCAAGATCAACCAATCCCGATTTTGGTTAATCTTTCGATGGAGGTTGTTAAAGACTGGCTCGACGAGAATATGGCTGAAAAATTGGCAGAATACAACATTAACCACCAAAAGTTGGGAATACATATAGATAAGGGGGCTAAATAATGCATAAAAACGGTTCGATCCGTGACGAGATCCGGCAGCATACCGATAAACAAATACCTCCCAATGTGATCTTTATTATCTCTCAAAAATTAGCAGTGGTCGATAGAAACATGATCAAACAGATAATCGTTAAAACCGAGAAAATCCAAGAAGAGCGAAATAATGGACGAAAACCCCCCGTTAAACGGCTTAGTTTTAGGATATGTGAAGAGGTAATCAAGGATGATAAATATTAATACGTCAAGATCGATTATGGTCGAGGATGCTTGGATTAATGTCAAGTTCATGTTAGCACCTGAATTTTGTCACCAAGTATCCTCACCCGTCACAACAAGTGAGAACAATTATATAATATCAAATCATATCCTAAATTGGTGCTAACATGACAAGGCGAAATCTAAAAAGTAAATATGGAGAAGTTAACAAGTTTGTAAACTTGTTAGGGGCCAAGAGTAAGAACACCCAAAGAAGATATATATGTGATGCCGAGCAAATGCTGGATTTTACTCAGAATGAGTTGGGTAAGAAGTTTGATGAGCTCGTACCGGACGACATGATATCATGGTGGGGGCATATATCGAACGGCACATACAAGTATTCCCCCAATGCGCTAAGGGCTAAAGTGAACTCGCTGAAGATGTTCTGCAGGAAGATGCAGCGCTTGGATCTATTGGAAGACCTGCTAAAAACAGGCATAATCGACCCACCAAAGAAACCGAAGCTAATAACCCGGAGGCTCAATGACGATGAGGTTGAGAGGCTGTTAGGCGCCTGTAGAGGCAATGTCTATTTCGAGGCAGTGATCAGGCTGTTGCTCGACGCAGGGCTCAGAGAAGAGGAAGCATCCAACCTAAACCTCGATTCCATCGACTTCGAGAACAAGAAGATAACCATATACAGCGGCAAGGGCTCGAAGGACCGCGAGAGTTGGATCGACTACGATGAGACCATAGATACCATCAAGGAGTACATCCAGCACGGTCGGATGGTACCAAAAAAGTACGGTAAGAACGGTAAGCCAAAGAAGGATTATGAGCAGGATCTAAACTCGTTATTCATCACAAGGCAAGGGACCAGACCGGATGTACAAACCATATATGATATAGTGCGTAATACCGGGTGTGACGCGGGGCTGGATAACCCGACCATGGGCCATGTCACACCACACTGTCTAAGGCGTACATGCGCACGGACATTGTACTTGAATCGTGTCCCAGCTGAAGTTATACAAATCAAGCTCGGACATGCCAGGCTCGAAACCACCATGGATTATATCGGTGATATCTCAGATATCGCCCAGCAGCGGTGTAGAGAGTACTTAGAGAAGAATTTGAATAACAAGATATCAGAAAATATCCTAAGTTAACTACCGATATAAATTAATATTCCAACCTCGTTCATCTTTTCCATGAGCCATAACTCAACCACATCCACCAAGTCGACTTACAAGATCATTCATGATACAATTCATAGAACCATCAAACTAACGCAGCCGTTTCTGTGTCTTCTTGAAACCCCTGAACTACAGCGGCTTAACAGTATCCATCAACTCGGATTCGCTTATCTAGTTTTTCCGGGTGCGAACCATACCAGGTTCGAGCATTCGTTGGGGACCTATTATGTGGCAAATCGAATGTCGCAAGCATTAAATCTGTCAGATGATGAGATGATGCTGGTTACAACCGCCGCACTGCTCCACGATCTTGGTCATGGGCCATACTCACACACTCTCGAATATCTGTTCAACGGTCGTCTGGGTATTAGCCACACCGATTTAACGCGCAAGATCATTTTGGGCGAAGAAGTAATGTTGGATGAAAATGAACAAAAGATACTTCGGCCCACCAAAAAAATACACGAAATCCTCGAAGGTCATGATATCGATCCCGAATTGGTCTCGAAGTTAATCGTGAATGAACCACCAACGTTCGATGGGACATTAACCATGAACTTCCCCGAAGAATTGCCAGTGCATGATAAACAGCAGTTCTTCAATACAAAAAGGTACCTTTACCAAATCATTCACAGTTCCATCGATGCGGACCAAATAGATTATTTGTTAAGAGATTCGCACTATACCGGTGTAGCGCATGGTGTTTTGGATATTGACCGGTTGATCCAGACCATTGAGATTTTTAATAATGATCTGGTTGTAAATAAACACGGTCTCTCGGCGGTGGAAGGAATGCTCGTTGCACGGGCGTTAATGTATTCTTCAGTATATTTCCACAAGACTGTCCGGATCGCAGAATTGATGTTATGCCGCGCCTTCGAACGCTTAGAGGATGATCAACTTAAGAAATTCATCACTATGTCCGAGCCTGAGCTGACAGTCGAATTGATAAATATGGGTGGTCTCCAGCGAGAATTTATTACCATGTTACGATTCAGAAAATTGTTAAAACGCGTGTTTTATATCGGTTCTTCAGAATTAACCGAAGAATACCAAGATCTGATCCAAAAACTTGAAGATCCGACTAAGCGCCTTCAACTGGAGGACGAGCTTGCCGAGCGTGCGACGGTGCCCGAGGGGCATGTGATAATCGATGTGCCCGCTAAAGAACTGAAATTCTCAGAACCGCGTGTGCGGAAGACGGATATTAAAATTCTAAATGGAAGTGTAAAACCGCTAACGCGTTATACACCGTTAGCAAAAGCACTGCAGTTGAAAGATATCCCGGAATGGGCGGTTATGGTGGTTACCGATGAAAGATATAAAGAACCGGTAGTAAAAGCCTTCAAAAGGTTATTGTCCACTTGAGACTTTTTAATGAGGTACATTTCTCTTAGATATGTTCATCTATTTTTTCAATTAGCTCTTGAGGTTGAGTGGTATCCGATTCTTCGGGTGTTCTTTGAAATGTTGGAGATGTGATTGCAATTGTAGGTTCCGGTATAGTTTCACTAGTTTCAGAGTCCTTTGCTTGACTCAGTGCCGGCGGCAACTGCGGCAGCCTTGCAACCTGCGGAATTTGTTGCGAAGCAGGAGCCTGGACAGTCGATGGTGAGCTTGCCAAGACCGGTGTAGTCGAAGTTGAACCTAATGATTGCCCTCCAACATTACCCGCTGCCGAACCGTGTAGCTGTGGAGCAGCAGGCGCCCCCACGGAAATCACAGCAGTGGGATGCTCACCGGGCTTTACAGTTACCGCTTCTTTCGTAGATTTTTTCTCCTTATCACGCTTTCTTCGGTTATTAACAATGATTACCAATTCTAGAATAATTATGATTATAATGATAATAAATAAAATGTTCAAAAATGTGAACAAAGTCGAAGATTTATCGGTTTCCGGCTTTTCAATTCCAAATATCTTCACGGTTAATTCTGCATTTTCCTCGACGACCAGATCAAACTCTGCAGCTTTCCCGGAGACTGCCACCACGGTTAATACTACTTCGCCTTTTTTCGCACTTTCTGCAATCGTTACCGTAATCTTAAACTCAGCAGTACCATCTGAGATCGCATCTAATGTGTTAGGTTCGTTCACAAGTGCGCTTATATCCGCGTCCGGTGGAACGTCCACGCTCAACGAGATCGTATCCGTCAATTCGCCAAGATTAAAAACAGTTGCTTGAACGGATACCACATCACCGGGTACCTGCTCGAGATACGGTGGATTGACGGTTAATCTAAGCTCGATCCGCGGTGTGTAATCTCTATTGACCGTAAACGACCATATCTCTGACCCCGGACCTTTGACATTTCCCGCCCACGGCACCACCTTCCAGTAATATGTTTTATTATCTTCAAGAGTGCCTTGGGGTAAGAAATATGTGTTTGGGCATTTCTCGTA
>CBFDAW010000330.1:0-4524 GCA_965602865.1 uncultured Thermoplasmata archaeon | reverse complement strand
TTATAGCTGTTAACCCCGAGCCTGATTCTACAAATATTTATCAGAGCCCGCTCCTATTTCAGTGAAAACGAATCAGCACCCGCTCCCGAATTTAAATTAATAGCGCTTCATAGCGGTCTCCCCCTCGTACCAGCGATTATAATCGTCATAATATCGCAATGGTCGATTAATAATTACACTTCTTTATATTTCACAATCGCATACCCACGCTCTTTATTTTCCTTTTCCGCACTCTTGTCATATACAAACGCTTTCATCTCATATCGTATTGGATCAATGACCACGGCGTACTGGTGCGGGTGTTTGAACATTCGTTTTTGAGTCTCCACATCTGTCGGTGACATGAAACTCGAGTAATTAGGGTGTGAATGGTACCAGCCGATTATCTGATAATCATAGGTTAGTTTATCCATTTGATCGAACAATTTATCGTGGCTGTCAAAGCGTACCTTGACCTCGGTGGCGTCCAGCTCGGATGTCACCACATCTTTGACAATGGAGACGATATTATCCCCATACTGGTAAGTTTTTCCCAGCATTAAGCCCATGACCTCGTTTTCGCGACCCTGGTCGTAGCAATGGTCAAGCATGATCTTTGCCGAGTCGGCGGCGATGAATAAAGAAACATTATTAAGGACATTTTTATCGGTTTTTGGTTTACCCAAGTCGCGAGCTTTAAAATACGCACCAAAGTAGTCCGTGATCTTCTTTTCTTTGACCAGCTCGGGGATATAAGCGAAATACACGGTCTCTGGTGGTTTCACCAGCTCTTCGATCTCTTGCTTGACTTCACCCCGGATCACCGGTTTTGACTTAGTCTTTTTTATGGGAGCCGAAATACCCATTTGTTCCCAGTCGAAGGTGCTGCCGCATTCCGGACATTTCTTCATTTCAGCGGCGCACTCCTGGTCCAGGACCAAACCGCACTTACATTTAACCGCGGTATCACCCTTTTTCATCATCCGTAGGCAGACCATGCACGGCTTTCTTCTGCTTAATTTCAACGCCTCCATTTTGTCCAATTTTTTCCCTGGCTCGGGCTTCAAGGTGTCCAATTCCAGATCCATATCTTCCTCTTCGGTTTCAGGGGCCGGTTTTGCACCTGCACCAGGCTTGAGTTTAACCTCACCCTTGCCCGCCTCGCCGGCTAACGCGCCTCTACCGCGAAGCATTAAGTAGCTCAACAACAGGATGATGATCACTACCACCACGATTATTCCGGCATACACTGCCGTTAAGTCGGTTGGTTCCGACTCCTTCGGCTTTGACTTGCTGTCCATCGGCTTAGTATTATTCTTGTATTCTTCTAAATTCGAGTACCCGTCCTTGTCCGGGTCGCCATTTGCACCATTATCTCCCGAGCTATCATTGGGGTCCAAGCTATTTTTAACCTCCCAACCATCCGGTAAACCATCGCCATCGGTATCGCCATTCATCGGGTCGGTGGTACGGTAAAATTCATCGGCGTTCGACAGCCCGTCCTTGTCCGGGTCGTCCTCGGCACCATAACTTTCAATGGAACCGAAATTTTGTACCTCCCAGTTATCCGGTAGATCATCACCGTCCGCATCAAGATAATCGACCAGGATCTCGAACGCGTTAGTCTCGGGGTCCAGTTCCGGCTCGGTGACCACATTCATCATGTTATCCTGGGCACGTAGATAATAGTATACCGTCCCGGGCTGTTGTTGCGCCGGGATCTTACTGGAATATGTATCGGTCATGCCTTCTTGGACCATGGAGGTCGTGAAAAATGAAACCTTATCGTCCACACTGTAGAATAATTGTGCATTTGTAATACTTTCATCGTCCATTATCGTAGCGGTGATCGTAATATCTTCACCTACCTCCGCAGTGGTTACAGGTGTATGCAGAATTACTGGTAGGGCTCCTTTAACAGCATCCACAAGCTCAGAGGCGGAGACTACGGCTTCGTTATTTGCGATATCCGAACAACTGATCTCAAACAAAATCGTGCCTCCGCTGTAATCCGCCCACTGTTTACCGGTTGGCAGCATTAGCTTACCCCGGTACACGTTACTATAGCTGGTGATGATATGAAGCAGTTCCATAGTCTGCCATGCACCATAGTTATTCTCACCTGGTAACTTAAACCGAAACTTCGGTGCTTTCAATCCACTCAGGAAATCACTTATGTTCGTAGATATATGTACATCAGCATCGGCGGCGGTCTGGATCGTAATGTTTGAAATAACAAAATCTTCAATTGTCGGTTTTGTTTTATCGAGCTTGATCTCGTACAAAAATTTATGCCGTTCCACATTGTTCTGCTGATCGATGGACCAGTACTCGATGGTGTTATTATCTCCCTCGGTGGTGATCTTCGGCATGCCGTCTAGTTCGGTATCCATCGAAGTACCGTTATTGATCTTGTAAATCAAATGTTTCACACCCGAGCCATTCACGCCCGTGGCGGTACCATCGGAAGCACTTAGGTTTATTGAAAAATCTTCGTTATGCCAGAGTTCGTCATAATCGTTCGTTGATTCGGCGGGTTCATTATCCACTTTGATCTTAACAGCTCTCCATGATGAGAACAGGTCGCTGAGGTCCTTGCTGCGCGCCCTGATCCAGATCTCATCATCGGTGCCGACCTCAGTTACAGATGACCAGAATGCCTCGTAATAATCGCTCTTCTTGGTACAATTTGGTCCGTCTGTCCAGGTACCGTTCACACCATCGGTGGAGTCGAGTGAATATTGCGTGTTTACTACCGCTATACCATACAATGGATCACCGATATCCTCGTTATCATATGCCTCACATCGAATTAGAATCGTATGGTTATACCATTTATTGGGCTTCGGATTCAATACCACCACACTTGGTTCATGGTCCACATAGTCGATTAGTTCTTTGGTTTGCGAGCTCAGTGTAGATTTTGCGGAATTCCCCGCCTTATCCGAACAGTTGATCTCCCACGCCAGGTATTTACCCTGGTAATCGTCCCAGGCAGCCGGCAACGGATCGGGGACCTCGTAATAATACATGACCTCGCCGCGTGAGTTCCGAGAGTATTTCGTCATTTGCGTGTAGTTAATGTCCCAGGTGGTATTCGTGGAATCGTACTTGCACCGGATCCACGGGTTACCCATGATACCGGATAGTGATTCGCTGATAGTAACATTGATCCGGCACGGGTATAATGTGTCCTCGGTGACATTATCCGCTTCAAAGCTAACAAACACGGGGGAGGTGGTATCATAGCCGACCTGCTCGTCACGCACCGGCGGCTCCACTTCGATATTACCGGTTTTATCCTTCGCCAACGTATAGAACTGGTAGTACCCTTCATCTGTGAAATTAAAAATAAACGCTCCCGAGTCACTATCACCAGAGATGCTCGTGGAATTGGTTTTTGCGGCGGCGTTATAGTTGGCGTCATCGGACGAATAGTTGTAATATAACGAAATATCCTGAAGGTTAGCGTTGTCATTTGCCTGGAAATTGAGATTGACCGAGGGTACATTGTACCAGAATTTCTGGGCACTGACCGACGATGAGGGCCGGCGAATATCTTTAATAGTGAAATATAATGTTTTGCTTATATTGATGGTCAGCGTTTTTACGGTGGTGTTATATCCGAAATCTGTAGCCGAGGCGTCATGTGGGAACCTGTTGGTCGTGCCGGAATTGGTATATTCTTTCTCGGTGCACCTGATCCAGCGCGCCCAACCGTCAGCATGTGTTTTGTGTGTATGTGCGGTTCCGCCGTTGGGTGCGACCGTGACATTGGCGCCGGGCATATCGGCGCCAAAATTATCCTCCACGTGTGCGTGTAGGTACCATTGCTTGTAGAGTTTTGGATTGGATGCAACATAGTTAGAGTCATTATAACTCATATTTAAAGTATAAACATTATATGTTGCGCCAGTGAGATAAAAATTATTTTCCGTTGAATTGATAATCGTACAATTATGTATTGTTACCGTATTTTCGGTATAGAAACTCCATTTACAACTGTTCAATGTATTCTCATAGAATTCAAAGGCGGTATTCGATTTGAGATATGCCCCTTTTTGGCATAGGTATATTTCATTATCATGTATTTTAGCTGTGGAACCAGAGACTTCGATGCCGGCGGAGGTACAATTTGATACATTATTATTATAAATGTATGGCGACCCCGCGGAAACCAAGATGCCCGTAGTAGTATCGTTGATCGTGTTATTGTATATAATGGATGAGCCGCCAGAGATGGATATGCTGGTAGTAGTATCATTTATTGTATTATCGTAAAAAGTTGGTGATCCCGCGGTAACTAAGATACCAGTAGCAGATTCATTGATCGTATTATTTAATATAGTGGGTGAACCACTCCCAATTGTTATGCCAGATGTGCAATCAAAAATGTTATTATCAAAAATACTTGGATTAGCATTATTAGAGATAGATATGCCCGTATTACAATTTTTGATGATTGAATTATTAATAATTACATTTGACGATTGGCAATTTATTCCAGTTGATGAATAATTAATAATACAGTGATGTAAATAAGCC
>CBFDAW010000329.1:0-4524 GCA_965602865.1 uncultured Thermoplasmata archaeon | reverse complement strand
ATTGGTAACCGGTGCATCACGTGGTATTGGAAAGGAGATTGCAATTGCGTTAGCCGAAGCAGGTGCAAGCGTTGCGATTAATTATCGAAGCTCCGAAGAAGGCGCCTTAAATGTTGCACAGACGATCGAATCGCTGGGCGTTTCAACTTGGATTTACCCCGCTGATATCTCAGATTATAACGAGACCGTAAAAATGAAGGAACAAATTGAAAAATACTTCGGTAAAATAGACATTCTCGTTAATAATGCCGGGGTAAATGTGGATAAAATGTTTGTAAAAATGGATCAAGAGGCATGGAATAAAGTGATCTCCGTGAATTTGAACGGTGTTTTCAATTGTTGTAATGTATTTAAAGATGATCTTATGGAATCCAAGCATGCGCGAGTAATTAATATCACCTCCATCGTTGGCCAGATGGGGAATGTAGGTCAAGTAAATTATGCCGCCTCAAAAGCGGGGATCATAGGTTTAACAAAGGCGCTGGCTAAAGAATTCGCACGAAAAGATATTACGGTAAATGCCGTAGCACCAGGGTTTATTGCAACTGATATGTTAGCCGGTGTACCCGATACCGTCAAAGAAAAGATATTGCTCCAAATTCCCGCTAATCGATTCGGTGAGCCCGAAGAAGTTGCTCATGCCGTTACATATCTAGCCTCTCGTGAAGCGGCATATGTAACGGGTCATATCTTGAACATTAACGGCGGGATGTACGTTTAAGATCATAAACAATTAATAATTATAATCTTCCATTGGAGAGGAGAAATCAATAGTTTAAGAAAAGGAAGTGATAAAATGCCTAGAGGTAAATCTCAAAGCCAGAAACAAAAACTCAATAAAATAAAATTAGATAATAAAGCAAAAGATGCAGAAACGAGCGATTGGATGATAAATGATAAAGAAAAAGGATTTGAAAAAGTAGACGATTTGAAGGACCTAGGAGGGAAAGTTATGACAAAGAAAAATATGGAATATACAAGTTTGGTAGATAGTTGGATGGATTTTACCAACAACATGAATACCCAACTTATGGAAAATATGAAAGAACAGCAAAATGAATATGAACGTATGTATGGAAATTGGACGAACCTGTCAGGTTATATGTCAACCGAATTAACAAAAACCATGCAAGATGATGACACGAACGTACAAGAGCTATACAATGTTTGGAAGAACTACACCAATAAGATTGGTGGTCAGTTAACCAAAATGTCAAAGAACGGTAACAATCTATTTGAATCGTTCATGACAACCTGGCGTGATCAATCCGAGGTCATGACCAACCAGTTTTTGGGTTTGACCGAGAAAGGTGAATCAGCAGCTGAAGGCGTATACTGGACGTGGCTTGATTTTAATAAACGCCTCAATGATGAAATGGGAAGGTTGATCACTGGAAACCATACCGAACATGACGAACTTACGAACATATGGTCGGAGTTCAATGAAAGAATAGGGAATATCATCACAACTTCGGTGGATGAGAATAAGACAAGCTATGAAAAACTATCACAAACATGGAGCGAGTTCGCTAATAATCTACGGAATAACATGGAAAATTTCTATCAAGGGCACGAAAGTGAACTGGAGAATCTAAGGAATGCTTATAAGAACCAAGTTGAAAATATGAATACACGTGTTGCAGGTGTTTTCAAGACCGTTAGTAGTGACTATGAGAAGATGTTTCGGAGTTATCTGGAAAGAACGACAAACTTTCAAGAGAGCCTTGGAATATTCTCGGTTACACGGGCGCAATCGCTGTATTCGGAAGTCAATGATTTGAAAGATAAAATAAAGAAAATGGAAGATAAATTAAAGAAAATCGAAAAGTAGGTAATTTACATATTACCTATTTATTTTCTTTAAATTTAAAATAATAGAGTTACATGGACATTTTCAAGCATTATAAAAGTTATGTTACAATGTGTTAACCAAATGGAGGTTTAATATGCCAAAAAAGAACAGATCAAAAACAAATACCGAGACATTAGAAAAAGGAGCTTTAGATAATGTAGCAAATTTATGGTCGGATTTTTCCAATCAAATGGAAAACAAATTAAAAGATCTATTTGAATCAAGTGCAGCAGAATATAAGGACATCTATAAGAGCTGGACGGAATTATCCGATAGAATGGGAAAACAGATGATGGGGTTCAATCTAGGTGACGAAACGATCTACAAAAATTTATTCAATTCATGGAAGGAATATTCGGAACAGCTCAATACTGATTTGGGAAAATTCGGAAAATCTGATGATAAATCATATTCTGAGTTTTTAGATTTTTGGACGAATTATTCCGAACAATTTACCGAGCATTTATCAAATCAAATGTTCGAAGGAATAAAGGAACAATATGAACTATATGAGTTATGGATGGATGCATTTGCAAAGAGTGCCGCCGAGGGATCAATGTCAGGAGATATTCCTTCAATTTTCAATAAATACTGGTTGGACGCTTTTAATAGATACAGCGGATTTTTTTCGGAGAACCGACTAGCTCCGAATGTACTATCTACAGATATCGAAGCCGGTGAGCAGCTGTATAAACAATATGAAGAAATGTATAATTACTGGACTAAAACATCAATGAAAATGCTAGATGAGATCATGCGCTCACCAGGATTTGGGAATCTACTGGGTCAATCTATCAATTCATCCATGGATTCACGCAAGAGCTTTGAGAATATTATGACACAGAATCTAAGGAGCATAGGTGTTCCTACGAAGAGTGATCTTGAGGAGATACGGGAAGAATTAATGAATTTATCATCGAGATTCGATAATATAGAATCCGCTATTCGATCACTTTCCAAAAAAGAATGAAAAATATGAACCAAGGAGGAAGGAGCCATGATGAACCCAAGGTTATCTATGGAAGGATATTTAAGTTTCCAAAAAGTTATGCTCGATAAAATGACAAAAAATAATCAAAATCTCCTCAAGGCAATAAAGATAATGACCAATCCACCAGAGGTGGAAGTGGGCACCACACCTGTTGATGTGGTTTTTCGGATAAATAATATCAAGCTTCTTCATTATAGACCAATGACCAAAACACAAGAATCTGTTCCGATATTGATCATATATGCATTGATTAATAAACCATATATTTTAGACCTCCAGCCGGACCGTAGTGTCGTCAAATACTTATTACAAAATGGTTTTGATGTTTACCTTATCGATTGGGATGAACCGCGAGAAAAAGACCACTTATTGACTATAAATGATTATGTGAACAATTTTATTGATAAGATTGTCAATTTTGTAATAGACCACTCAGGCTCTAGTAAAATTACAATATTGGGTTATTGTATGGGCGGAACATTATCGACAATGTATACCGCTCTTCATCCTAATAAGGTTAAAAATTTCATGGTAATGGCGGCACCGATATATTTCGACACGGATGAAAGCCTTCTGCATGTCTGGGCAAGACCCGAATATTTCGATGTTGATCGGGTGGTAGATACCTTGGGAAATATCCCCGCGGATTTTCTAAATGGCGGGTATTCATTTCTAGATCCGATCGGAAATAATTATTTAAAACTTCTTAAGTTCATGGAAAAAGTGAACAATGATGCTTTTGTACGAATGTTCCTCCGGATGGAGAAATGGATCAATGATGGTATCCCATTAGCCGGCGAGACCTTCCGTGAGTTCATCAAATACGGCTACCAACAGAATTTACTAGTGCAGAATAAATGGAAGTTAAATGGTCATACTATTAATTTAAAAAATATTACTATGCCTGTTTTAAACATTATTGGCGGATATGACCACCTAGTCCCACCCTCGGCATCGAAGCCGCTCCTTGATTATGTTGGTAGTACCGATAAAAAGGAGCTGCTACTACAAACAGGCCATATCGGATTATCTGTCAGCTCCAAATCACATCGCGACCTGTGGCCGCAGGTTGTAAAATGGTTAAAGCCGCGCAGTCAATCTATATCGAGTGGAGTAGGTAGTAGTGCACAATCAATCCCGAATGACAAGGTCAGTGATAATAAGAAAAGTAAAAGTAAAAAAAGTCGTAAGGGCACTAGAAGGAAAAGCACTACCAAGTCAAGATCTAGGAAATCAAAAAAGAAATAGCGAATAATTAAACCCTTTTAATTGAAGAAAAGACACAAAGGTTATTGATTATCGCTCCTCTTTAGAATTTGTGCAGAGTTTTTGGGTATCAATATAATTGAATTTAAGCTGTCTTAGTTATGTTCAATTAAATATTAATCGACCACTATAATATTATGACGATTATAATCTTTAGCAGGAGGGCAGGATCGCTTTGATTGTATAATAAAATTATACGCTAGGTCGAGGGTGCGACCGTTTTGCTTTCTTAAATATATTAATCACTGGTATGAGGGTTCGTTTGGATTATTCCTCACTCGTCATATTATCACTTTTCGAGATCGGGTGCTGATTTATTTTTACTGAAATAGGAGCGCGTGCTGATTCATTTTTACTGAGATAGGAGCGGGCTCTGATTTATTTTTGTTTAATCAGGATCGGGGTTAAGAGCTAT
>CBFDAW010000328.1:0-4559 GCA_965602865.1 uncultured Thermoplasmata archaeon | reverse complement strand
CAGTGAGATACTCGAAATGGACAATCCACGGGTACAGGATGCATATAGCCTAAGATGCACACCACAGGTTTTGGGTCCTGTTAAGGATGCTTTAAAATATATTCGCCACCAGATTGAGATCGAGATGAACTCTGCCGCGGATAACCCGTTATTCTTTACCGAGGATAATACACACATCCCAGGTGGTAACTTTCATGGTGAACCAATTGCAATTGCATTAGACCTTCTTGGTATCGTGATGAGCGAAGTGGCAGGATTAAGTGAACGACATACCAATCGCTTATTGAATCCCACATTGAGTGGTTTACCTGATTTTCTAGTAGAGGGAAAAGGACTTAACTCTGGGTTAATGGTTTCTCAGTATACGGCTGCCGCATTGGTGTCCGAAAATAAGATTCTAGCACACCCTGCTAGTGTGGATTCTATCTCAGTTTCCGCCGACCAAGAAGACCATGTGAGCATGGGGCCTATTGCAGCACTTAAATCACGCGAGATTGTTAAAAATGTAACTACTGTCTTGGCAATCGAGCTTATGGCGGCTGCACAAGCATTGGAATTCAGAAAACCCCAGAAACCGAGTCCGTCAGTACAGACGGTGTACGATGAAGTAAGGAAACATGTAACAGCCTTGAAGGAGGATAGACCTCTATATCCCGATATCGAAAAACTCACCGAATTGATTCGGTCTAATAAATTAATCGAATTAGTTACAGAAAAAATCGGTAAACTGGCATAAAAGTCTGTTGATAAAAAATGTCACCACTTAATTCTAGGGCTTATATCTCTATTTAGATCTTCAATCATCTTTTCCTTAATCGTTTTTTTTCCGCTGGCTTTTTTGTTATCCTTACTATTATTCATCGTCTTACCATTTTTCTGCTTTTGTTTCCCATCAGGTTTGGATTTTAAATCAGTTTCAAATTCAGATTTCTTTTGACCTTTGACGCGTTTTCTATATAATGATCCAATTATTATTAAGATTAAAATAACTATAATTAATATAATTATTCCACAGACCTGGTTCATCGTAAGGCTACTACTCAAACGCAATGGTTCAGCTTCTACATCGATGGTAGTATTTGCAATATTATTATCCTCATAGTTAAGCTGATGATTCTCCAGTGTGTTACTAGGATCGATTGTCACGCGAATATTCAAATCCTCGGATTTAAAAGCCACTACCTCCCACGGGATTTGGAAAATTTGAGATTGAGCGGTGGTTGAGGAATTAAATGATATTGGGAATCGTTTTATTATTCCACCATTCGCGGTTAGTGTTACATTAATTTCATTTGCAGGTACCTGTGTCGCTGCATAATGTATAGTGATTGCAAAATTGATTTTGTCACCGTGCTTCGGGCTTATATCTGAGATTTGGATATCCGATGAGGTAATATACAAATCAGGTAATGGTAAGGTTATGTTGATGGTCATGGATTTTGAAACAGAGACCGTTTTACTAGCTGTTGTGTATCCGTTATTTTCATCACCCCAGGAACCAGTTATAATATAAGGGTTAAATTCCTCCTTTACACCATTATTAAGAATTTGATATACGGGTAAGAATAATGTACCAGATGAACCATAATCCCGATTAATTACGATCGTGTTATTCTTATTCACCACCGAAATTTTCGCATCTTCGATTTGATTATCGTATGAATCTCTAATATATATCCTTATTTCAGATAATCTTATAATTCTCCCTAACCCATTGGGTTGATGATCTTCATCAGAAAAACGATTTCCACTTAATATTGGATCAGAGTCTGTATTATTAATCCCCCACTCCGAATTATTTGCTATTAGGTTATCAATAATACTTGGATCTGAATTAACACATGTAATCCCCATTATGTTCTCCACGATAATATTATTTTTAATACTAGTCGTAGAAGATTGGGTGCCTATTCCAATTGAATTATTGGTAATTAAATTATTTCTAATGATCGAATTCGAACCGTATTCACCGATAGCAATTAATGAAGAATCTGTGATTGTATTATTGATTATCGAAACTGTTGAATCATAAATTAATATTCCCCATATCGAGCCTGATAAATAATTGTCTTTAACAAATAGCTCTTGACTATTTTGGATCTCTATGGAACAATAAGTACTATTATAAAACGAATTATTGTCAACCACACTATTTTTTATCTTAACCAGTCGAAGTCCGCAATAGCACCTATCAAAAATATTTTGCGAAATAGTTGCGGTTACATTATTAAATAATATCTCTTCGGTTGATTTCGAAATCGTGGTATTATACAAATAGACCTCTGAATCATAAAACCAGAGGTAATTATTATCGAAGAATGATGAATTCTCTATCGAAATGCTGCATTTTTCAGAGTTAATTATAACATAAGTATAATTAATAATAGTGTTTTTGATCTTGATATTAGAAAGTTCTCCATATAAACCAAAGTTCCAGTTATAAGAAAATAAATTATTTTGAAGCGTAAGATCACAATTGACCACATAAATTCCTATGAAATTCGAATCAAATTGATTATCCCAGAGAACTAATTTCGAATCCTTCGCTATTATAGATTTGATATTATTAGAAAAAATGTTCCCATATATAACAGGACTAGCGGCTTCGATATAAAGGCTGGTATTTTTAGCGAACTTTATTTCTGAATTGGCAATTTCCACAGCATCTGAATATATCTCGATCCCAGGTGAATATTTGTTATCATATATGATCCCCCCGCAGCTTTCAAGTTGAGTAACTCCCGTCTCGTAACATAAATGGTTCAATTCACTATTATTAACCACCAGCGAACCATAAATATGCATGCTGTAACCAATATCAATTGAAACGTTAAAGCTGGTGATATTTGAATTATTAATTATTAATGCCCCTCCATTTTCTACTGTAATGATTACGGGGAGTACTGATGAATTTATCATTACCTTGGAGTTCTCTATCAATAATCTACCACCGGGACGGATAGTTATTGAATTATCGATTATCGATGTTTTATTAATGATCTCCTCCGAATCCGTTATAAACCATGTATTTTCTTGACTATCATTAGTGGACCGCATGGTAGATGAATGTTGACGTAAAATATATTGCTGGGTGGTGGGAAATGATACGATTGCGTTATCCTTGGTTTGCTGTCCGCCTCGTGTAAGTCCAAATAATATCGAAAAGGGAGATATTAAAAGTAAAAACAAAATACAATATACAATAATTCTTCTCATAAAAGTTCCTCGACAGGTCAAACTTTGAATTATCTGGAATTTCATTAGCTTTGTAGTATTTAAATGTTTTTCATTATTGATATTCTGATATCATTTCCAAAGAAAAAGAATAAATCCAACATAGAACATTCAATAAAAATTAATAATAGATTAATATATTCATGATTTGCCTGTATTTAACCGGAGGAGAATTAATGGGTAAGCATAAAACCCGTAAAGATTGGCATGAATATTTCATGGATATTGCTGAAATGGTGGCAACACGATCCACTTGTGACCGTAAGCATATTGGTGCGGTAATCGTTAAGGATAAGACCATATTATCAACAGGGTATAATGGCAGTATCCGTGGTAGACCTCATTGCTCGGAGATCGGTTGCGATATTGAAAACGGGCATTGCATAGCTACCATACATGCTGAAGCAAACGCGATTATCCAAGCGGCGAAAAACGGTGTAGCCATTAATGGCGCTGAGATCTATACAACCGCATCACCATGCTGGACTTGTTTTAAACTTATAGCAAACAGTGGTATCAAAAAAATATATTATCATGAATTTTATCGTGACGACCGAATTTTGAGGGTTGCTGAAGAGATAAAGTTAGAGCTTGTGCATATTAAGTAATTCATTGTCATGCTATATCGCTACCTGGTATCGATTAATTGGAAAATAATCAAGGCATCCTAACAACCACTCGACCAGAATCGATTTATCAATATTCAAGTAAGGTAATAGATTAACACTCACTCGGCTTATTGACTTAATACAATTTCATCGAACATAAATCCTGGGCATATACTTTGAGGATATGTTCCTGATCATCGGTTTGAACCGCCCCGGGGATACGCGTACGAACTTTTGTTAATGCCTCCTCTACACCCATTCCTTTGGAAATCAAATACGCTGCTATTACCGTGCCGGTTCTACCAATCCCCGCATAACAGTGAACTAAAACAGGCTTGAATTTTTCGTTCATTGAAGAAATAAAACCAACCATTCGTTTCAATTGTTGTAATGATGGTGCGCTAAAGTCCGGGATTGGCAAGTGAAGATGTTCAAAACGATGCTGAAGGATTGCTCCGGGATTCTCATAATACTCCAGTGATAATATTGCACGTATTCCTTCACTATAAATCTCAGGTAGATCACCTGGCTCGGGATATCTAGACCCTGCCAATTTCTCCGGAATTACCCAATTTAGCCTAAACATGAATATCCACTCTTTCTTTATGACAACATGATATTTAAATTTAAAATAGAAATAATTGAATTAACCTAATCTTAAGACTCCTCTTTCGCACCCCTAACCGCGATTGCTTTGTATTTTTTCAACTTGTCCGC
>CBFDAW010000327.1:0-4566 GCA_965602865.1 uncultured Thermoplasmata archaeon | reverse complement strand
CAGTTCTTGAGAAACTTAATATGTTGTAGTGATAAAATGGGGCACATCTGGGTTAGAGGCGTTTTAACCTATAATTAATGGCTAATGTTAATATTATGCATTAGGAATTTCAGTTCATCCGATCGATTCATATTTTGCCCCACATTGAGACGTAATTTATTTTCACAGTAACTTATCATTATTAACAAAATATATAAACAAGGTGAGCATTAATATGAGAGTCCACTAGGGATTCTCTATTGATCCTTTATTATTATCAATTCTAGAACTTTCTATTGGAATATTCGAATGTTATGTTACATTTGATTTCTTAGAAGAGGGTGTAGATTTATGAAAGAATATGATCTCATAGTAATCGGTTCCGGTTCGGCCATGTCTATTGTAGAGGTTATGATTCAAATGAATCCCAAAATCAATATTGCTGTAATTGATAAGGATGAACCAGGGGGTATCTGTTTAACTCGTGGCTGTATACCAACAAAAATCCTGCTCTACCCTGCAGAACTATTAAGAACTATACAGTCTGCTAAAAATTTCGGAATAGATGCGGATATAAAAAATATAGATTTCGCTCGAGTAATGGAACGGATGAAATCACTCATTTACAGAGATATTAATGGCATACGCCATGGACTTTTAAATAATCCTAACATCGATTATTATCGATATGTTGCCGAGTTCATTAAACCATATACATTACGCATTGGTGAGGACACTATTACATCAAAAAAGATATTTTTATGTACCGGATCCAGACCGAAAATTCCACCCATAAAGGGGTTAGGTGATGTGGGGTATTACTCGAGTGATACCATCTTAAAGCTTCATAAACCACCTACCACTCTTATCATTTTAGGTGGTGGTTATGTCGCAGCAGAATATGGTCATTTCTTATCAGCAATGGGCTCGAAAGTTACGATCATTGGACGTAATCCCCAATTTCTACCCTATGAAGAACCCGAGGTTTCTGCTTTAGCAAAAAGAGAGCTATCAAAATACATGAACATTATAACAAATCATGAGGTTGTTGAGGTAAAGAAATCATTTAGGGGTAAGAAAAAGATAATTGCACGAAATAGACACACACGAAAAAAGATTGGCATATTAGCTGGAGATATCTTGGTAGCGACGGGGCGGGCTTCAAACTCTGATATATTACATCCTGAAAAAGCCAAAATTAAAACCGATGAGAATGGCTGGATCGAAGTCAATGAATATTTGGAAACGTCCCAGCCTAACATCTGGGCGCTTGGGGATGCTAATGGGAAATATCTTTTCAAGCATGTGGCAAACTATGAATCCCAAGTAGTTTTATACAATGCAGTACTGAGGAAAAAAGTTGCCGTAGATTATCATGCGGTACCCCATGCGGTATTTACATACCCGGAGATCGCCAGTGTTGGCATGAAGGAAAAAGAAGCCATACAAGAGTACAATGAAGGTAAAATCCTAATTGGATTCCAGAGGTATCAAGATGCGGCGAAGGGCGAGGCGATGGGCGTGAAAGACTATTTTGTGAAGGTCATCGTAGAAAAAGAAACCGATAAGATATTGGGTGCACATATCATCGGTCCTCAAGCGTCCGTGTTAATTCAGGAGATCATAAACCTTATGTATACCAAAGATCAGACTATGGTCCCAATTGAAGAAGGAATGCATATTCATCCCGCACTGAGTGAAGTGGTAGAAAGAGCATTTGGAACACTCATACCCGCAAAACATTACCACCATATGCTTGAAGAGCATTACAAACTACCTATTAATTAAATCCGGGTAATGAATAAAAATAATAATAGTATGATAAATTTTAAAATTTCCACCTTTAAAACAATTAACATGTTACTCTTCACATGAGCTATGTTTGATTGCTGACTCCGGGCATGCATCTATACATGCACAGCATTCTATGCAATCATCGATACCGGGGCAAGTGGATTTATCATCCACCAATTCAAAGACCTCACCGGGGCACTCTTCCACACATTTCCCATGACCTTGGCACTTGTCATAATCTATTTCGAGTGTGATCCCCAACGATACACTTTTCCAGATTTTTATTGCCATTTTTGATCGCCTTATTTTATTACAATAGCACTTCAAATACGAATCTTCTAATATAATAATTATGTTATGCAGATACTCTTTATTAATTGAAATTAATCCCCAGATTAGTTCTTGGTGTTATCCGTGCCCAAACAAACCATTGATAAATTATCCGCCATGGCTCGTTACGAGCTCAAGCGTCAGCTAGAAGCGCTTGATATTTATTCGGGGCATGCCACCGAACTCATCTCACTTTATGTTCCGCCAAACCGACAGATTTCGTTCGTCAGCAGCTATTTAAAGAATGAATTCTCACAATCGTCTAATATAAAATCAAAATCCACACGTAAAAATGTGACCTCGGCTATCGAATCTATACTTAGCCGTTTGAAAAGCTATAAAAAACCGCCGGAAAATGGTGTGATATTCTTTGTGGGTCATGTTGCTACAAGTGCTAACCAGACCGAGATGGTGCAGCACGTCATCGAACCACCGATGCCAATTACTACTTTTTTATATAGATGTGATTCCAAATTCTATCTTGAGCCATTGAATGAAATGCTGGTGGATACGGATACCTTCGGTTTAATCGTAGTGGACCGCAGTGAGGCAACGATTGGCTATTTACGCGGGAAACGCGTGGAAATTGTGAAATATATCCCGTCCCGTGTCCCAAGCAAGCATGGTCGCGGTGGCCAGTCGCAGCGTAGGTTCGAACGCTTGATCGAGATCGCCGCCCATGAGTTCTTTAAAAAAATAGGTGACATCGTAAATGAATCGTTTTTGGATGAACCGCAATTAAAAGGTATACTAGTAGGCGGTCCCGGAGCGACCAAGGAGTTCTTTGTTGAAAAGAACTATCTCCACCATGAATTAAAGCGTAAGGTTATTGACCTGTTCGATACCGGGTATACTGACGAATACGGATTGCGTGAGCTGGTCGAGAAAGCTGCCGGGACATTATCCGACCTGGACCTCATGCGTGAGAAACGGTTGATACAAAAGCTCATGGATGAAATCCGAAAATCCGATGGCGGATTATCCATATATGGCGAACAAGCGGTGTTAGATGCTGCAGAAGATGGTATAATTGATACACTATTGATCTCTGATGGGCTGAGAAAGTATAAATTGATTTATTCATGCCCTAGCTGCGGACTCTCAGTAAACGAGATTTCTGGTAAGAAAGAAATAAAGAACAAAACTTGTCCGAAATGTAACTCAGAAATGTCCCTTGAAAAGAGTGAGGATATAATCGAAACATTATCCAAACTGGCAGATGATGCGGGGACCAAGTTAGAGCTGATTTCCGCCGATTCCGTTGAAGGTGATATGCTACTGAAGGCGTTCAGCGGATTAGCGGGGTTATTAAGATTTAAAGTTTCAATTTAGATTAATTCCAAACCAGAATATGATATTATGTCTAGCGAAATTTACAATCCAATGGAATATTTTCGATTCGAAATAACAAACAGCATAGCTTCGATGCTATCTTCGCTCAAAGTTGAACTGCCAATTACTCTTGAGACCCCACCACCTGGTCTCGGTGATTTCGCATTCCCATGCTTTGGCCTTGCCCCTATCCTTAAAAAAAGTCCCAATAACATTGCGTCAGAATTTATTAAGCAGCTTCCAGAATTACCAGGGATTAGTTATGACGCTAATGGACCTTATTTGAACTTCAAAATTGAAGATAAAAAAATGGTTGAATGTGTTTTACCAGTAATATTCAATCTAGGTCCACATTACGGAACACATCCGACAAAAGGACAAAAGATCATCCTCGAGCACACCAGTGCAAACCCCACCGATAAACTACATGTGGGTCGGGCAAGAAACCCCATAATTGGCGATACATTAGCAAGGATTTTGAGAAGTGCGGGTTACGAGGTTGAAACTCAGTATTATGTTGATGACATGGGTAAACAAACTGCCCGGAAAATCTTAGAAAGTAGGTACCCCAATTGGGATAGAGGAAAATTTAAGACTGGTTACCAATGGGCAACCAGCGTAACCACAGTTTCGTCAGAATATTACGATGATTCAAAAGTACAAGAATTAGATGAAATTATGGATGGTCTAGAGCAAGGCAACATTGATATTCTCAATGAAGGGGAGCAGGTATGCAAGGAAATGATGAATGAAATAATTAAACCATCACTAGAAAGAATTAATGTGAGAATTGATAGATATGTCAATGAATCCCAATTTATGCAGGATGATAGTGTTAATAAGGTCATTGACAACCTGAGAGATAGTGAATATTGTGGTGTTGAGGATGGGGCGAATTTTATTGATTTATACCCCTATGGTGTGAAAAGCGGTAAGGATAAGTTTTTTTTCACAAGAGCAGATGGTAAATCGTTGTACGCGACCCGGGATGTCGCTTATCACCAATGGAAGTTCCAGAACTGTGATATTGCTATCAATATTCTTGGTGAGGACCATAAACTGGAATCAGAGTATGTAAGAATTGGCTTGAAAATAATGAATGTAGATAAATCGCCGGAGAACATTTTTTAT
>CBFDAW010000326.1:0-4621 GCA_965602865.1 uncultured Thermoplasmata archaeon | reverse complement strand
GTAAATAATATGTTTATCTATAACTAATGTAAGTACCTTTTTAGAGTGGACTCATCAATATATAAAAATTAATCAATAATGATGTGAAAATCAATACAAATTTCTTTCACCAAGTATAAGGATAGCTCGTATTCTGTTTGAAGCATCAACGCAGCTATTTCATATCAAAGAAAAAGATCAATGTCTGAATTAAAAAAGCCCATCCCGATATTTAGGATGGGCTGAAGCGTCCCCAAGGGGACGGTGCGTCTATCATTGTAAACGGTGAATAACCACAATAAACATAATCAGATTATCAATGTGATATAAGGATTAAACACAAAAAAATCGCAATCATCAAATTCTTATGATTTTTTGCTATTTAAATTTAATACTTTCAGCTTCGCCGAGCGATGAAACTCGACTCAACAGAAAAAACAAGAAGCCCCACCCAAATGGATGGGGCTTTTGTACAAAGAGGGAAATGTAGAAGGTTTTTTATTTCAGTAATGTGAGTTTCCTGGTCATGATCCTGTCACCGGCCCGGATCGTATAAAGGTAGATACCGGAAACGACGGATTGTCCATTATTGTTTTTCCCATCCCATAGGACATTATAATAACCGGCTTCTCTCTTCTCCTTCACAAGCGTTTTCACCTCCTGGCCCATTAGGTTCACAATTTTCAGTATGACATAATCTGCTTCAGGGAGTTGGAAACGAATTATCGTATTGGGATTACCGGGATTGGGGTAATTCTGTGAGAGGTCAAATTCCTCTGGAATTGAAGCATCACCCACTGTCCGACCATACTCAGGTATGTCTTTACCGATCGTACGTGGCTCTATGATCCCTTCTTTAATCAGCAACTCTAATTCGGCAAGCTCTTCTTCAATGAATTCAATAACCGACGCTTCTAGTTCTTTTTCTGTCTTGCATTGAGCCAACCATTCCTTTGAATTTGATATATCGCCAACAGATATATAGAGCATTGTAAGATTCGTCAATACACCCGTACGGTCATTACCGGAAAGGACATCGAGTGCGTGGTGGGAAAGATATATTGCATCCTCAATATGACCCAACAGCATCAGCCACGTAATCATATTTTGGAGTGCAATTTTACCAATTGTGAACTCGGCATGTTCTTTATATATCTCCTCTAAGAAATCATAGAACTGTTCCTTCTCACCAAAATGATCATCACGAAAATCACGCCTAAGAAGCGAATAAAGCTCTTTCATCGCATCCACTGCTTCCATTGTATTTGGACGAGTACATATAATATCTTTGAGCTGATCAATTCGCTCATTATCCCCATCTGCAAATATCCTTGCAGACTTCGCCGCACCTTTCGTCTGAGGCACTCCATCCCAGGTCGGTGTATCTTCCTGCAGCTTGGTGATAGTTACCGGACCATAATAATCGCATTCATCATCATCACCCCACCAACAACTATCTGCTGTAATTTCATTATTACTACTATAATTATATAATTCCAGATCACTATCATCATGAATTGAACTGGAGTATATACTGAATGAGCTGCTACTTCCACGATAGTATGAGACGATTTCTACACTGCCATTATCCCTAACCGTATTATACTCATCGATTTCGATATCATCATCATAGTATACGTATATACCGTAGCGACTTGAGCTATTCTCAACGACATTGCCATAGAGGTTGATATAATTATGATTCCAACTGTAAATACCGTCCCGATCATTATCATGAATGTAATTCCCCTCTAATTCCAGATCCGTATTCGTATAACAGACAAGCCCAATATAGTTATTGTCCATTTCACAACTTTTAATAATTGCACTGTTCTCATGAATACGTAACCCTTGGCTATTATTATAAAAAGTGCAATTAATGACTTCATTGTTATCGGCACTGTTCGTTGGATTGGGATCCATCTTCAACGCCCAGTTCCCATACTCGAATTTACAATACTCAAAAGTATTATCACTGCCGAAAACAAATACATTATTCCAGGACTGGCGTGAAGTACCGGTTGCTGAGGTAAAAACAATGGAATCTGCTTGCGTCCCTTCTGCTAAGATATTCGAACCCTGTTTTATTATCAGGTTATAATAACCATTCATTTTTACATTTGTACCCGGTAGGATTTTAAGCGTTTTGTTGCCGTCCATAACAACACTACTATGTACATATAAATCTCCGAACCAGTACTCATCACTGGTAAATGTGCCACCGACAACAGCAGTATAGGGGATACAATTGTGTTTGGCCACAGTGACATAAAGCGGTCGAACTTCCGTACTAAAATCATTATTACCACTTGCAGATAAAGTGGAATCAAAATAAGATGAACCATTATCACCACTACAGACAAAAATATTATAAGGGCCGGTACCTACGTTCACCCTTATATATGTCCCATAATCGGTTATCTGAATACCCGTAATTTCATCAGGTACATCCGTCCAAATCTCCATGGCCGGATCACCCAGCCAGAGGTATTTTCGAGCATTCCATTTGCCCTCATCACCATAAGAGGTTAACATCTCTTCAACTGCGTAGTTTGATACAACACCATTCTGATAAAGTTCTTCATCAAATATCGCATTATACAATTGCTCATCATAATAATGATTTGCATAGGTACGAGTGTCCCAAGTGGCTCCTAAGAATGCTACGGCACCGCCCAATTCGTTCTTGAGAAACGCCTCCCCCAAGGTTGTAGACGCACTTTGAAGTCCTGCAGTTTGACATGCTATTGAGAACACAACCGGCGTCAATGCACCATTTTCAAGGTCTTCTGCATCATATACTTCATAATCTTCATCTGAAATATTCCAGTCAGGCCATTTACTTAACGATCCATGTCCTCGATAGTTGACCAAACCGATTCCATCGGTGATTTCAGAATCTATATCACTATTCTCAGCTCCACTTCTGCCAAATGCTTCTATAAAAGTAATGTCATTGGGGTGATCATACTCAATATTTTCTTTACAACCCTGATAGTCCGGTTCAAGCTCAATCCAAAAATGGCCTTCCCAATAACCATCATCATCATCTGCAATTAACAAAGATCGCTTCATCCATATATCACTACCTATATAGGTGAGAGGTGGGTCAAGTTCATAATTAAGTATCTTATCGACAATAAGATCGACCTCATCGTCAGAAACCGCAGAAATCCGGCCGACTGCTAATTCTGGTTCCGTTGGAAATTCCACATTGTTTGTATCCGCATACCAGAAATCACCATACCAGGTCGTAGGCGCGTACGGCGGATTTGGCTCTTGGCCTGTTGGAAGTGGCAAATCAGCTGGATCACCTACAAGGAGTACATAGCTTATATTATAATTATTGTATTTTTCCTTAATGAAATTCTTTATATCCGTTTGATCAGGATTCGCTCCGATGGAACTCAATTTGAAGACCTTACTTTTAATACCTCTTCTCGTCTTCCAGTTGGCAAGAGGCTGTATATTATCGTCGTAATTATCCACGGTAATAATCAGATAGTCGTAGTCACTGGAGGTTGCTGTTTTATACAGACTATTGCCGGCCTTTGCATACCCTAAAAATGCATAGTTCAGAATTGTCCTATGATAAAGCCTGTCCCACACCGGTTTAATGGGCTTTCTTGGTCCCGTAAAGACATTGGTATCGCTGGTACCCGAATATTCCAGTCGAACAACCATCCTGCGGTAAATCTTGATATCTCCTGTGGCAGGATTGTATTTCACCGGATAGGTCTTCAGAGTAACAATACGCGCATCCCGCCAGATCCCTGGTCTGCTCACTTCAACATCCAAAGCCGGATAATAAACGTTATTTTCATAAAAATCGCGTTCAATAAAAAACGGCCTGACCTCGTTTTCTAATCTTGGTTCCTGATATGGATATACATGATACCCGCCAAGGGTAATTTCTTCAGTCTCTTCAACACTGACTCGAACATTGGACAGATCAGGAATACCTATGAGCTCTGAGATCGCAGGTAATTGGGGTCTGCCAACTTCCATTGTCGTATGGTAATCGGGAAATCGCAGAATATGGTAACTGTCATTACCCGTCATTATTTCCTTCACATTCATCCCCGATAGTGTAAACTCAATAACCGTCTCGTTCTCATTGGAAATAAGAACGCGGGCAGCCGGTTTCTCCATTTCTGATGAACGCCCGAACGAAATCCACTGCGCCCAAACAGAATGTAAATTGAGAGAACAAATTATTAACACAACTGTGCTGCACAAAGATCTCTTATACCGTAACATCTCGTCCTCCTTTCCTCTTTAAAAAATCATTCTGGATTGTTACCGAAGCAACAACAACTTCTTATTCACCTTCCATCTTCCTCCTCCTTCAAGCTGTACCAGATAGACGCCCGATGTAACTTCTTTTCCCCTATCATCCCTCCCGTCCCAGGGGATAGTATAAATCCTGCGGGACTGGCTCTGTTTTACTAATGTCCTCACCTCCTTTCCGGTTAAATCATAAATGACGACCCTGATATTCTGATAATCTCCAAAGACCTCATAAACAATGTTCGTGGATTTATTGAATGGATTTGGATAATTTTGGTGGAGTTTGAAATACTGCGACGATTCTTCTTCATGATGATTTTTTACACCAGTAATATTACCACTACCATCGGTT
>CBFDAW010000325.1:0-4628 GCA_965602865.1 uncultured Thermoplasmata archaeon | reverse complement strand
CAAGTAGTGAAGTAACTTCTTCAAGCATAGTAATTACCTCTGGTAGAATATGTACTTCCTTTATTTAATCTTTTCTGAAGGCTTGGTTTTGTGCTTAGTTTTGAACCAAAAATGTTTTACAACCCAATTACTATTCCTGATTGAGGGTATTAATGGGATTAGGATCAACAAATAGTCCGTTTCTTGGAATAATTTGGGGCTCAAATAAGGTAAATCTAGATGAGTTTGATACTTTTGAAAGTAGGAATGTAAATACGGATTTTGGGTCAACATTCTTATGGATAAGCAAAGATGAAAACCTCCTCATCCTCCCTCGGCATGGTGAAAATAGTAAAATCCCTCCGCATAAAATCAACCATCATGCGAACATGCTAGCAATCCAAAAACTCAAAGTTGAAAAAGTCGTCAGTTTCACCTCCGTTGGCAGCCTAAAGATCGAGCTTGAACCAAGCACCATAATAATGCCCGACGATTACATAAACATGGGCACAATCATGACTTATTATGATAACAAAATTTGTCATATAGTCCCCAGCCTGGACACTGGTTTAAGGAAACAGATTTTTACCGAAATCAAACAGTTACCAATTAATATACGATACAATGGAATTTATATCCAGACCCAAGGTCCTAGGCTCGAGACAAAAGCCGAAATTCAAATGTTAAAGAACTTTGGTGATGTAATAGGTATGACCATGGCTGCAGAGGCAACACTTGCTAATGAACTGGGGCTTAGATATGTCAATCTCAGTGCGATCGATAATTATTGTAATGGTGTGACAAATGAACCATTGACCATACAAACAATCTCCGAGAATCAGGCGAGAAATTCCGAAAATCTAAAAATGATTATTAAAAAATTATTAAAATTATGATATAACCATAACGACTGAGCTTCTTACCTTTAAACTTTTTCGGGCACGAGGCCACTTACTATGGTGAAAGTATGAGCATATTAATTAAAAATGTACAATTAAATGGTAAAAAGACTAATATTTATATTGAAGACAATAAAATAGTGGAAATTGGCGGTCCAAGTGTTGAAGCCGAGACAGTAATCTCAGGTAAACACCAAGCTGCAATCCCGGGGATGATTAACACTCATACACATGCCGCAATGACATTATTCCGCGGATATGCAGATGATCTGGAGCTCTTCGAATGGCTCTCTAATAAGATCTGGCCCTTAGAAGCCAAGCTCTCACCGGAGGATGTGTACTGGGGTACGCGCTTGGCATGTTTGGAAATGATAAAAACGGGGACAATATGTTTCAATGATATGTATTGGCACATGCTGTCGGCTGCACGAGCTGCTGATGATGCCGGGATTAGAGCGGTAATTAGTGGGGTAGTGTTTGATAATTTTGACTCGGAAAAAGGAAAAAAGGAGTTAAAACAAAGCACTTCAGACATCCAGGAATTGAAAGAAACCACCAGTTCGCGTATTATCCCTGCATTTGGTCCGCATGCCATATATACAGTTTCCAATGAGCTACTGCATAGAATTGCTGAGCGCAGCAGAAAGAAAAATATATTCATCCACATCCACCTGGCAGAAACCGAAAAGGAGACTCTCAATTATATAGAGCGCAACGGTAAACGACCCGTAGAAAAACTTGAAGAACTCGAGTTTTTAGGACCCAAAGTACTGGCGGCACATGGTGTATGGCTCAATGACCAAGATATACAGATATTAATTAAGTATGATGTAAAAATTTCACATAACCCAATTTCGAACATGAAATTAGCAGTGGGTAAAGCGATTTCATATCATGCACTCACATCTGCCGGTTTAACGGTCTCACTAGGTACTGATGGATGCGCATCAAATAATAATTTAGATATGTTTGAATCGATGAAGTTTGCATCATTGTTGCAAAAATTCCAAACTAATGACCAAATCATTTTACCGGTCCAAGAGGCATTTTCCATGGCAACTATAAACGGTGCAAAATCACTTGGTTTAGACTCTGGTGTAATTGAAGAGGGCAAACTTGCAGATATTCTATTGATCGACCTGAAGCACCCGGCAATGACACCGAACCATAATTTAATATCAAATCTTGTGTATTCGGCAAACGGTTCGGTTGTGACCACCACAATTTGCAATGGAAAAGTATTAATGTTGGGTCGAAAGGTTAAAGATGAATTAAATATAATAGAAAAGTGCCAGGAACACGCTTCTAAGTTGGTAGAAAATTGATAATGTTCAATTTATAGCAAAATAGGGGAGATATTAATGTTGGATCTTTTAAAATCAAGTCTTGAAGAATCACCGATTGTAAAAAGGGGCGAATATAATTATTTTGTCCATCCGATCACAGACGGTGTGCCAGAGATCAAGCCTGAACTATTAGATGAAGTAATAGATGAAATTAAAAACCACCTGGTAAGGGATTATGACAAAATTGTGGCGATTGAGGCGATGGGACTACCAATTGGTGCAGTACTAGCAGTGGAAGTAAAAAAACCGTTGGTGATTATCCGAAAAAAGAGCTATGGATTAAACGGTGAGGTCTCGGTGGAACAGATTACCGGATATTCAAAATCGCAGTTATTCATTAATGGTCTGGAACCTCATGATAAAGTGATAGTCGTAGATGATGTGATCAGTACAGGTGGGACATTAAAAGCGGTCCTGAATTCATTAATTGAAATGGGTGTAGACATCGTTCATGTAATTGTAGTCATAGAAAAGGGCGATAGCAAAATACAAGTTGAACAAGAAACTGGGGTGGAAATTAAAACACTCGTAAAAGTTGATGTAATTCAAGATAGTATAATGATTATTGAGGAATAGGTAAATATCACCAATTATTTTACTATTAGTAATTAAATAAACCCTGTGAGGGAGGTAAAAGTACGAGCATTGTGAACATCGGTTTTGATATTCCCGAGGGTTCCTCAGGTATTGTTATTATACCCAATCTTCTGAGCAATTATAGAATTACAGACGAAAAAATTATTGAGAATGATATCCCTTATACACACCCAGGCGACTCCAAGGAGATATTGGGCTTATGTGGAACTTTAGATTATAATATTGCGGCAATCTTCTCACAGAATATGCAAAAACCAAATCCTACATATTATCTGGGTCGTGGTAAAGTTGAGGAAATTGCCGATTGGATCTCGGCTCATAGCACCATTGACTTTGCGGTGGTCGATTGCCATTTAAAACCGAACCAGGTATTTAACCTTGAAACCAAATTAGGTTTGCGGGTTATTGACAGGAGTACGATTATTTTAATAATATTTTTACATCATGCAAAGACCAAAGAGGCAAAACTTCAGGTCGAGTACGCAATTTTAAAGCATCAGCTACCGTATGTCACCGAGCTGGTGCGTAAAAGCAAGAAGGGCGAGCACCCGGGGTTCATGGCGGGGGGTGAATATAAGGTGGATGAATACTACCGCCTCACCAAAACACGCGTTAAAACGATACGAAATGAGCTGGAAAAGGTTAAAACGAGTCGAAGTCAGCAGCGAAAACATCGGCGTAGAAAAGGTTTTGTGCTGGCAAGTTTAGCAGGATATACTAATGCGGGAAAAAGCTCGCTGCTCAAAGCCCTCACCGACGCGCAGGTACCAGTAGACGATCGTATGTTCTCCACAGTCAGTCCAAAGACCCGTAGATTCCGAAGATCGAATGTGCTTTTTACTGATACCGTGGGCTTCATTCAGGATATTCCAACACAACTTATTGAAGCTTTTAAATCCACACTGGAGGAGATAATCGACGCCGACTATATTTTACTTGTTGTGGATATTTCCGAAGAGCCAAGGATCGTTAAAAATAAGGTTTTGACATGTCTCAACACCATCGGCCAATTATTAACCGAGCAAACCTCACTAATTAAAAATATTTCGCAACCGAACATCGGAATAACAAAAAGACCTCGATATAGTCTAGTATTTAACAAACTCGATTTGTCACCGGAAGGTAAAACGAAGGCGGATCAAATTATAAACGATATAGAAGAGACGTTATCGTCACATAAGTTATTTTCGGTAAACCTGGTTTCATGTAAGACCAAGCAAGGAATTGAAAAAATGATTAAGAATATCTATAATATGGAGTTAGAAAAAATTTAGTATTAAATCATAACATTTAAACCCAAATAATCTATTCACCCAGTATGCTCACACCATCGGTCAAGCTCTGGTTGAAGGCTGGCAAAACCTCGGTTATAGGCGCGGGGAGGGCGAAACTCTTACGTGCAATCGAAAAGCACGGTTCGATCAAGCATGCGGCATTGGCAATGAACATGTCATACCGCCATGCGTGGGGAATCATTAGGCAAATCCGAGATACATTGGGTGATGAGATTTTAAAGGTGACACGCGGTGGTGCAACCGGTGGTGGCGCCAAGCTCTCAGAACTTGGCCGACAAATCCTTACCCAGTATGAAGAGTACGAACGTGAGATTAATAGATTACTAAAATATGGTCCACGACCTGCATTAGCTGTAGATGGGGTTATTATTAATCATAAGAATAATTTAGTGCTAATTCGACGTAAAAACCCACCATTTAAAGGCCAACTAGCGTTACCTGGTGGATTTGTTGAATATAATGAGACTACAAAAGAAGCAGTAATACGGGAAGTGAAAGAAGAATTAGGTATT
>CBFDAW010000324.1:0-4634 GCA_965602865.1 uncultured Thermoplasmata archaeon | reverse complement strand
GAGGAAGATTATCTAATGGGTGAAATTTATTCTACAATATTAAAAACTTTATTCATGTCATTAACTGATAGAGTGATGAAAACAAAGTATGATTTAAAAAAAATTCAACAATTAACTAAAAATGATATTTGAGAAAATTATAGAAATACAAATCCAATAAATATAGATAAGTTTAAATTTCAGAAGACAACTACAGGTGGATCATAGGGTGATCCTTTACAGTTTCTACAGGATTTAGAATCATGGAGTTATTCTGTTGCCAATTCAATCTTTTATTGGTGAAACGGGTTATCGATATGTCAATAAATATGTAGCACTTGGTAGTATATCACTTTTTGTTGATAAACAAAAATCATTAAGAGGAAAAAAATTAAATATATTTATGGATATGCTTCTTCGATATATTTATTAGCAAAATATTGTATTGAAAATGAAATATGTCTAAACAACTATGCCAAATATATCAATGGCTCCTCGAATTATATTGATTTTATATAAAGAAAAGGAAATGTGAAATGTTAGAGATAACAAATAGATTGAAACTGCATCTTGTAGATATCTTCAGGCACACTAATGCCTTGAAACTTTATGAGGAGTTTCTTCAGACACAATGGTTGTCATTTGATGAGATATACCAAATACAGTGGACGAGACTGAAAAATCTACTTGATCATGCTTATATTAACGTACCATATTACCACAATTTATTTAATTCTATTAGAATTCATCCAGATGACATAAGATGTTTAGAGGATTTTAGAAAACTGCCAATTCTTACAAAAGAGATTATACGAGCTAACATTGAAGATATACTTGCTAAGAATAAAGAGATGTTTAAACCACATAAAAAGTCAACAGGGGGATCAACTGGTGTGCCCTTACAATTTTATATCGATAGTAAAGCCCACAGTGCTTCTTGGGCTTTTATTTATAGAAGCTGGCACCTTGGTGGGTGGAGCCCTGGTGATCGAGTTGTGGTGGTTGGAGGAACTTCATTATATCCATCGATCTATGCGTTTAAGAAATTGTTATATATCAAAATGAATAACTGGTTAACTCTTTCCGCCTTTGAAATGAGTAATAATACTATGAAAAAGTGGATTAATAAGCTGAGAAAATTCAAAGCCAGATATATGTATGCATATGCATCTAGTGCTTATCTCCTAGCTAAATATTTTGAAGAGAATAGTATTAGTAACATTTATTTTGATGCTATTTTTACTACCGCTGAAGTTTTACATCCTAAATTTCGGGAAACTATAGAACGAGTTTTCTCATGTGAAGTATTTGACACATATGGAGGGACTGATGGCGCCGGATTTGCTTTTGAATGCAAGGAACATACTGGTTTACATTGTACTTCGGAGAATAGTATTATTGAAATTTTAAGAGAAGATGGCAGTGTAGCTGAAAATGGTGAAACAGGTGAAATCATTTCGACTGATTTGTTCAACTATTCTATGCCTTTTATTAGATATAAAGTAGGGGATATTGCAGCCTATGATCTGAATCCATGTAATTGTAAGAGAGGTCTTCCACTATTGAAAAACATTCAAGGGCGTTCAAATGATTTTGTAACTACACGAAATGGACAAAAAGTTCACGGTGAATTCTTTGCTCATCTGTTACATGGAATAAATTGGATCTGTCAGTTTTATGTTGTTCAGGAAAGTACAACATCATTATCGTTATATCTAAAACTCGATAAGCCTCATTCTCATCAAGAAATACGATGGATTGAGAATAGACTAAAAAGAAAATTCTTTGATATGGACATAAATATTTCTTTAACAGAAAATATACCAAAAGCCCAAAGTGGCAAATTTAAATTCATTATTAATAGGACAGTGAGCTAATCAAGAGATGACGATCTATAAATTCTATATTTTTTATTAATATCCTGCATGGATTCTTTGTTTAGGTTTTTACTTAGACACCGCAAGAAATTCAAACTTTATAGATATAGTATCCATAAAACAAATATGAATTCTTCATGAAATTTAGGATCAAGTCTTTTTGGGATAGTTCTGCAATAATTCAATGGCTCCAGCTGTGTTAATCACGGGTCGTTAGGGGCTACAAAATTTATGTTTATTTCTTATTAAGACTTGGGACTCCAATCATCTCCAATCTTTTTCGAATTAATGTCTTTTGTTTTTGGTGTAATGAAAATGACTACGGTTTATGTTCGAGTCTTAAATTGGTCGGTGGACATAACCCCTGAATTTCATAAAAACCTATATCAGGAAATTGAAATAGCGGTTTCCCAAAATAATCTTTGTTCCAACCAACATTAGTACCCATGTTTTTACATGGAGAGATAGATTGGAGTATAAAATCTGTATCTGTTTTTGGTTGACTATCAATAAAGAGAGGATTCTCGTTAATACCATTGGTGTCATAGTTTAATGCCCGCCATTCAACCCAAGTTTTGTTTTCTCCACCCACATACCCAATATTTGTACCACTTACCCTAAATGAACAATTATGATCAATTATTTGCCCATAGTTAGAGTTGCTATCAATGTACCAGTTTGGCATAAATGGATCAAGAACGTATATTATGTTGTTTTGGTATTTATTTGATGTCGAGTAACGTCTAGCACTTATACCGCAAGCGGCTCTATCATTTGTTATAGGTACTAATATAGTATTATTATATACAGTATTATTCGTACAACCGAATCCCGGTCCACCACTGTGATCATAGAAACTTATTCCAGCACGCGAATTGTTATATAATATATTTCCATAAATCTCAGATTCGTTCGTTGCGTGAAGACCCATGCCATTTCTATTATTGTGTATATTATTATATCTAATTATTATGCCGTATGTCTTTTCATCTCCAGCGTCTTCCGGATTTATTTGGATCCCTTCTATCCGGTTATGATGGCAATGACAATATTCAATAATAGAATTGACCGTATTCTCAGACAAATAAACTCCATGTCCAGTGTCAGAAAAGCGAACCTCGCAATTTGAAATAGTAACAGAGCCATCCCCAGTTATAATATTGGCGTTATAAGATTTTTCTGCGAGGATTCGCTTAATAGAGCATTCCCTTCTATCCCAAACGACAATAGCAGTAAGAATGCCTTGTGAAAGGTGAAAATCTTGAATAGTAATATAACCCCGATCATCAATTTTTATACATTGATCTCTAACACTCACTTCAATCCCAGAATTTTCATAAGCGATTTCAGGATTAGAAACCGAGTAGATATAGAGAGTATTCGATGACCAGTACCAATCTTTTTCGTTATTTAGATTTACCAACAGAGTTTGTTTATTCCCCCGAATGCCATCGAAAAATACTTGATTGAAAGATGGTTCAGTTTGTAAAGTGGCCTTCCAAATATTCTCGTTGTGTATTGTCCACACAGTAACTAAATTCGATCCTTTAATTATTGGTCTATCCCCAGTTCCGTAGGCGCCGATGATAATATGGTTAGCTACAGAACCAGAAGACTGTATAACAAGCATCTCACGCCAGGTTTCGCCACGCTTAAAGAGAATGGAATCACCAGGCATAAAATGAGTGTAATTGACTTTTGCGATTTTCTTCCATGCATTATATATTGAGGTTCCAGTATTTTCATCGTTGCCATTTGTGGCATCCACGTAATATGTTGTTGACCAACTCGCTGAGGACATGACGAAGACGGTTAAGATAACAAACGTAGCTATTTTGGTTATAGACATTATTTTTTTTATTTCCATCAGGATTCCAATACTAACAAACTCCTGGATTAATCATTGGAAAATAGGGAACTATAATCGGCTTTCTGTGTAATTAAACTCGCAAAAATAATACCATAATATTTTGAGCATTTCTATTAAGGCAATACCGGACTATTTTTCCCTTATTAAAATCAAGAATTGAAAGATCAAATTCATTCAATTTACTAAATTCCTCAGTTAACCTCTTCAATTTTATAACCTGCCATTTCTCACACCCAAATAATTCCCACTTAGATTGACTTATCATTAATTCATAGTATCCACCCAATAATTCAATTCTTAACAAATATTGTCGTAAAGAAAATAGTTACTAAATATTCCAGGATTTATTCATAGAAAAGGAGGTAAGAAAAAATGTCCTTATCCGGCAAAATGTGCCGATTTTGAGAGATTCTCACCGATGGTAAATTATGTCCCTTAGTATTTGATTATTAAGAAATAATCCTACCGATACCTCAAAGGCACGCATATTGTATTATGTATTCATCGAAACAAGGGATACAAATCAACTATCGGTGGGGATATGCTTACCAAAACAAAAACCAATATTTTTTCGGTCATTCTTTCCATATATGCCATCTTCACCCTTAATGCGCAAGTCGTTGTAGAGGGAGAGATCACGCTTCAATGGGATGATAATTCCGACAACGAATATGGCTTTTGTATCGAACGTACGATAAACTCGAGTGGGATATGGGCTCCCCTCGATTCTGTAGATGCCGATGTTACGGAATATGGACCATTCTCTTTCGTTTCACCCGATACCCATCATGTTCGAGTTTACGCATATAATGAGCTGGGAAACTCGGGACATACAAATATCATTTCGATTATTTTCAGCAATGCTGAGACAGCAGCCCCTACGATTAACGAGATAAACCGAACTCCAG
>CBFDAW010000323.1:0-4644 GCA_965602865.1 uncultured Thermoplasmata archaeon | reverse complement strand
AGGAAGAGCCGAAGGAAGAGCCGAAGGAAGAGCCGAAGGAAGAGCCGAAGGAAGAGCCGAAGGAAGAACCGAAGGAAGAGCCAAAGGAAGAGCTGAAAAAAGAGCCGAAGGAAGAGCCGAAGGAAGAGCCGAAGGAAGAGCCTAAGGAAGAGCCGAAGGAAGAACCGAAGGAAGAACCGAAAGAAGAGCTAAAGGAAGAGCCGAAGGAAGAACCGAAAGAAGAGCTAAAGGAAGAGCCGAAGGAAGAGCCGAAGGAAGAGCCAAAGGAAGAGCCGAAGGAAGAACCGAAGGAAGAGCTGAAGGAAGAGCTGAAGGAAGAGCCAAAGGAAGAGCTGAAGGAAGAGCTGAAGGAAGAGCTGAAGGAAGAGCCGAAGGAAGAGCTGAAAGAAGAGCCGAAGGAAGAGCTGAAAAAAGAGCCAAAGGAAGAGCCGAAGAAAGAAACCAAAGAAAAACGGGAAACTAAAAAGCAAAAGAAATCTAAAGCACTAGAAATTTTGTTATTTGATAAATATGACCTATCCGAGGTAACGATTGAGGATTTAGGGTTGATTAGATATGCGAACCTTGAACCTATAACATTACCGCATGTTAGTGCTAGATATGCAAATAAGAAGTTTGGTAAGTCAAAGGTCAATGTTGTAGAACGGTTGATCAATAATATGATGCGCACAGAAAAATACACGGGAAAGAAATTCAAGGCATATAATGTAGTGAAAAATGCATTTGAAATAATTGCAAAACGAACAAAACAAAACCCGGTCCAGATTCTAATTCAGGCGTTGGAGAATAGTGCACCTAAAGAAGAAATTGTCCGATTACGATTTGGAGGTATCCTAGTTCCAAAATCAGTAGATTCCTCACCGGCACGGCGTCTGGACTTTTCATTGCGAAACCTATGTAAAGGCGCCGTAAAAAGTTCACATAAGAATCGAAAGAATATAGCACTATGTCTAGCTGATGAGCTTATCATGGCTTCTAAAAAGGACATGAATAGTTTTGCGATAAATAAAAAAGAAGATACGGAACGAGTTGCGGCTTCAGCTAGATAATGGGAAAAGAAAGTTTTTTAGAAGAATATAAAAATGATTATTTTATAAATCTTAATTCTTATCACTTTTTCTTACACAATATTTGGTGATAAAATGGGACGTAAAGAAGATAATATCAAAAAAGCAACAGCGATTATGGATAAACCTGAACTAATTCGTAATATTGGCATTGCAGCACACATTGATCACGGTAAAACTACGCTAAGTGATAATCTAATAGCCGGTGCAGGTATGATGTCCGATGAACTTGCGGGGAAACAGCTCGTACTAGATTTCGATGAACAAGAACAAAATCGAGGTATCACCATTAATGCGGCAAACGCTTCCATGGTGCATGAATTCGAAGGTAAGAATCATCTTATTAATTTAATCGACACACCTGGTCATGTGGATTTTGGTGGCGATGTCACCCGTGCGATGCGTGCAGTGGATGGGTGTATAATATTAGTATGTGCGGTGGAGGGTGTGATGCCGCAGACAGAGACCGTGATTCGGCAGGCATTGAAAGAAATGGTCAAACCCACATTATTTATCAATAAGGTTGACCGCCTAATCAACGAGCTTCAGGTTACTCCTGAACAGATGCAGGAGCGGTTTCTTAAGATCATTCGTGAAGTAAATGATTTGATCATAAAGATGGCTCCAGAGGAGTACAAAGATGAGTGGCTTTGTAAAGTAGAAGACGGTTCGGTTACTTTCGGTTCAGCATACCATAATTGGGCGATTTCAGTGCCATACATGAAAAAGAGCAATATGACTTTCAAAGATATCTATGATTATTGTAAAAATGAAGATCAAAAAACACTGGCGAAGAAATTATCAGTGCATAAAATAATATTAGACTTAGTTATTAAACACATGCCAAATCCTTTAGAGACGCAAAAGTATCGTATTCCGCATATTTGGCATGGTGATATGGAGTCTAGCGAAGGCAAGACCATGATAAATTGTAATAAAAATGGCCCCATCATATTTATGGTGACCAAGATCTGGATGGACCCGCATGCTGGTGAAGTGGCAACAGGTAGGTTATTTGGCGGCACCATTCGTAAAGGACAGGAGCTTGCGACAATTGGCATGCCTGGAATGAATCGAGTCCAGCAGGTGGGTTTCTTCATCGGTCCGGATCGCTTGACGGTGGACGAGGTCGTGGCGGGAAATATTGTGGCGGTTACTGGTTTGAAAAATGCGATTGCTGGGTCCACAGTCGCTAGCAATCCCGAGATGGACGCATTTGAACGGATCGTTCATGTTTCCGAGCCCGTGGTCACGGTCGCCGTGGAAGCAAAACACATGAAAGACTTGCCTAAATTGATCGATGTTCTTCGAACGGTATCGAAGGCTGATCCATCCATCCAGATAGAGATAAACCAGGAGACCGGCGAGCACTTGATGTCTGGCATGGGTGAACTTCATTTGGAGATCACCGAGTACCGGATCGTACATGAGCACGGGATCGAGATACAATCTTCAGAGCCTATCGTAGTATATCGAGAGACTGTAGAGGGTAAAGCCGGACCATTTGAGGGTAAATCACCTAACAAACATAACCATTTTTACATTGAGGTTGAGCCATTGGCGCCTGAGGTCGTGAAGGCGATTAGGGATGGTAAGCTACCAACCGGGAAAATCAAAAATGCCAAGGAAGTTGCAAGAACACTTATAGACCTAGGCATGGAGAAGGTAGAGGCGCGAGGGTTGTACAGCATACATGGCACGAACCTACTTACCAATGTAACAAAAGGAATCCAGTATTTGCATGAGACCCGAGAACTAATCTTGGAGGCGTTCCATGAGGCGATGAGCCAAGGACCGCGGTCGCGTGAACCGGTCATGGGCGTTAAGGTTCGGCTCGTGGATGCTAAGTTACACGAGGATGCTATTCATCGCGGGCCGGCGCAAGTGATCCCGGCGGTGAGAACCGCAATATATGGTGCCATGGTTAGTGCTAATACCGTAATAATGGAGCCAAAACAATGGGTATTTGTGAATATCCCACAAGATTTAATGGGAAATGTAAATCGTGAGATACAACAGCGGCGAGCTAATGTGGAAGATATCTCACAAGATAGGGATATGACCATGATTAAGGCAAAAGCACCCATCGCCGAGATGTTCGGGTTCGCTAGCACGATTCGGTCAGCAACGCAAGGTAGGGCATTATGGACAACCGAGTTTGCAGGCTTTGAAAAATTACCTAAAGAGTTATTAGATAATATCACCCGAGAGGTTCGAACCCGCAAGGGCTTGAAAGCTGAGCCGCCGGGGATTAGCTATTATCAAGCATGAGATGAGAATACATTAAATTATGCTGTCTTCCCTAATCATTATTCGTAGACAGTGAAATCAAGCGAAAGAAATTTAGATTATTAACCTATTCGCCTTAGAAGTGGTTAAGTGCCGAACTTGAAAATGTTCTATAGGAAATATGTACTTCAGATTACATTAATAGGGCTAATTGTCAATTTAATTTTTTTTATCATAAGCTCGCTGGGTATATTTATGGGCGACCAGGAGGTCGTGAAAAATAATACTTTTTTCAAAGACTTCTTTAATGCGATAGGTAATTGGAATTACTGGCTGTTCATAATTACCATCACGCTCGTCATCGCTTGCGGCTGGATCTTCGGCGATCTTATGCTTAAGCTTTCGAAATTTAATAACTTGGTCAAAACCACAAGTAAAGCGATATTTGTACGTAACCAGGAGGAGATCGAGTCGCTTGCTTGGAAACTGGGACCCAAATATTTGGATACTGTTGATGAGCGTAAACATCGTTTTAGGATTAAGAATTAAAGAAATTAACCGATTCTTTTTTAAGGTTAAAGATTATTTAGGGATATAGCAGGTGGTCAAATGGTTGCATACTGTAATAAATGTAAGAGGCCGGTGAACCAATACTGCGATCGATGTGGTGAGAGCTTCGGAACCACAGTTTGCGAAAAATATGCTTGCGGTGGGACGATGATGTGTCCGATCTGCGGTGGTAAGGACCTGAAAGCCATGAAGGATGTGGACCAGGGTCCGGACCCGTATGATTACTCGCAAAAGACCAAGGACGAGCGGTTGGCGGAAACCGGCGCACCGAGCACTACTAAGGAAACCAAAACCTTCGATTCCACACCATCAAAGTGCCCCATGTGCGGCTTTGATCTACAGTCCAATTGGAAGTTCTGCCCGAATTGCGGCGTTTCCTTCGGGCTTAAAAAATAAAAAATGCTATGCAAATAACATAATAACAAACGCATTTTTTATAAAAAGCACATGCCCGGGCTTCCAAGAATAGGTGAATGATAGCTATTCTAACCTAGTATTTCTTTGAAAGAAATCGAGATTCAAGCATATTTGGCAATCTTCAATCAGAAGACCTCGCATCTCAAGGTGAGGTATGGATAAAATGCACGGGTTAGGCTGAAATTCTAAGCACTGCGATAAAAAAATTGCATTTTCTATCAATATTTTTACGAAGCATTTTTTTATAAAGTTTATTGGAATTTCAACGATACCAGTTGAATTATTAATGAAAACAAATTCTAAATACGAAATCAAGAATCACAAGAAAACCCCTTCGGGGAAATTAAGATAGATTCAACTA
>CBFDAW010000322.1:0-4674 GCA_965602865.1 uncultured Thermoplasmata archaeon | reverse complement strand
TTTTCGAAAAATTTATGGTCCCAAGGGTCCATTGAACTTAATAGAGAATTCCATTTCCACCATCAGTCAATAGGCTGATGGAATTCTCTGTTTAAATTAAGTTGACCAGTATACTTTCAAATTTCAACCTGGTGTAAATGTGAAATATGTGATCATAGGAAATGGTGTTGCCGGTACTACAGCGGCGGAACAAATAAGAAAGATGGACACGGACGGTCGGATAACCATAATCTCCGATGAGGAATATCCTTATTACAGCAGGATAAGATTGATCGATTATCTAGCGGGTAAAATAGACCAGGATGAATTAATACTAAAAAAGATTGAATGGTATGACGATAACAAAATAGACCTACTTTTGAACGATGCGGTTGTTAAAATAGAAAAAGATGGGGAAGTGGTTATTACACAAACCGGTAAACGAATTACCTATGACAAAATCTTATTGGCAACAGGTGCAAATGCATTCATACCACCTATTTCCGGTGTTGACAAGCAAGGGGTATTTACATTAAGGAGGTTGCGTGACGCCATTGCAATAAAAAAATATTGTAATGGCGGTGGTAAAAGAGTAGTGATATTGGGTGGGGGCGTGTTAGGTCTTGAAGTGGGTAATGCATTACGCATTGCAGGAAATGAAATATTCATAATAGAGGCGCTTTTACGACTTTTACCAAGACAGATGGATCTTGAGGGTTCCAAGATCTTACAGAGCCAGCTTACCAGTATGGGTCTGGGATTCTATATTGGTCATATGACAAAAGAGATAAAAGGAACTGACAGTGTAACTGGTGTGCTTTTAGACGATGGAACCGAGATTAATTGTGACCTGATAATAATCTGTGCCGGCATACGACCCGAACTCATTCTAGCCAAACAGTTGGAAGTAAAGATAGAACGCGGTGTGGTGGTGGATGATGATTTATGTCCTAACCTTCCGGGGATATATTGTGCTGGCGATTTAATATGCCATCGTGGAAAACAATATGGCATTTGGCCGGCATCGGAAAAACAAGGAGAGGTCGCAGGCATAAATATGGCTAAAGGTAAAGCGATATATCGAGGCACCGTCCCTTCAAATACCCTAAAGATTGCGGGGATAGATCTAGTGTCTATTGGTGAAATTGATGCAGAGGGTAAGTACGAATCTATTGTCATAAAAGATTATGAAAAATATATTTACCATAAACTAGTGCTTGAAGACAATAAAATAATCGGTGCTATTTTGTACGGTGATAAAAAGGGTTGGTTAAAGATAAAACGAGCAATAGAAGAGAAGAAAGATATTTCAAAGATTAAGGAAGATCTCACGCAATGGAATTTCACGGAATTTTAAGACAAAACGATAATTGTATTTTTAACTTGTCAATGCTTATCAATATAAATCTATTTATTCTATTTTCCATCGTTTGGCGAGCTTCACTATCAGGAAGATTATCAAACAAATTATCAGAAATGTAATCAGAGCCCCAATAAAATGCCCGATTCGGAATGGTCCGGCCATATATTCCTCCCATTTAACCCCTGGAAAAACCAGTTCGATCGTAGGCATGATAAAATCAGCTACCAGGGCTTGCACTAGTATCCCGAGATATAAACCGAGTATGAATGCTACGGCTAAACCCATTACTTTATACTTCGATAAAAAATCCACGAACTCTGCCCACATACCTTTAGGTGGAGGTGGTGTAGGTTTGGGCTCAAGAAGTTCTCTAATCTTTTTTAATTCTTTAAGTGTTTCAGATTCTCCTGCCATTTACAAACCCCAAATTATAATTTATTAATCCAATATAAATCTTTCGATGTATTTTATTATGTATCCCTGAACATCATCCTAAGCTCGTAAACTTCATCGTCACTTTCCCGTTTTATCCAGTGGCACCACGGCCACGATCAATATCTCCTTTGAATGGTCGATTACCGTAAAATCCTGCAGGGGTTCATGCGGCATGTCCTGGCGCCGTGAGATGAACCGTCGATATAGACTGTTGTCCGATAGTGAATAGAAAAGCTCTTTCAACAACGGTTCTTTACTGATCTTTACAGGTCGCAGTCATATTTCAAATCCTGTTTTTGTTGTCCTGACCGTTCCTGGTTCTTCCGGGTGCGCTATAATCGATAATCTTTGTAGATCTGGCACTTCTGATCTCACCTTTTTTTCTATTTTTTTTCGTAGTTTGTATAACTCCTTTACCGTCATATTACCGGGTACATCAATCTCGAGCTCGCCCTGCATCACCGGGCCGGTACGACGAAGGCGAACGATATGAGCGGATTTAACACCATCTATTTCCTCGGCGATATCCTTTATCAGTGGTCCGACATCGACACATGATCGATCACAGGCATCTAGTAATACATAACTGGATTCTTTAATTGAAGCAAAACCAATGCTGATTATTATGAACGCTATTATGAATCCAACAATTGCATCTGCAATTTCGAAACCATATGCAGCAAATATCAATGCAAGTACCGTCAGAAACGATGCTGTTCCGTCTTTTATTGTGTTAAACGCATCGAGCTTCAATGAGGTTAAATTACTTTGTTTTCCCCTAATATATTTTACAATACCCAGACCCCATGCAATCAATGTTGCTATCAGGGCAACGATCGCCCCCAGAATCGGTAATGAAATCTCGTGTGGATGTATGATTCCCAAATACGAGCGGTAGATAATATACCCCGCCAATGCGAACATGACAATTGCTGCGACGATGGCGGCTAAGTTTTCGACTTTGTAATAACCATAATGAAATCTATGGTCTGCTGGTTTTTGAAAATAAACCAGACCAACCCAAACTATTGCGGAAACGAAACCGTCACCAATACAGTCTATCCCGTTTGCGGTGAGAGCCACGGATTTCGAAACGGTCTCTCCAAGAATAATTTGTATAATGCCCAGGATCAACAACGAAATTACCGTGATCTTCGTGGCGCCTTCCAAAGACTTTGAATTATCTTTTTCGACCATAATTAGTTTAATGCTATTTTTTCGTGATATTTAATAATATCGAAATATTTTTCGAAGAAAATTTACATATCTAATAAACCAATCATGGAATCATTTAAGATATTATTAAGGGGGGGATTTATTGGTATATGATAATTCGGTCAAATCTATCCCCGACCTAAAAGAGATTTTAGAAGTTGATCCCTGGTTTGCATGGTCTACTAACTCGTCTATATTGAACCAGATCATGACCTGGAGAGGAAGAAATTACTATGAACATGGAGAAATGCAAGCAGAAAAATTCATAACAAATGTATTAAAAAGATAAATAACGGATATTTTACCTCTGGCATTTTGGCGTTCATTATGTATCCCTGAACATCATCCTAAGCTCGTAAACTTCTTCGTCACTTTCCCTTTTTATATCGAAGCCCATTTTTTCGAATAAGTGCAGCATTGGTTTATTTTCTACTAAAACCTCCGCGGTGAACCCCAACAATCCCTGCCGCCGGGCTAGAAGCGTTAAATAGGACAATAACTCAGTACCTATGCCTTTATTCTGATACTGATCTCTAACCACGAACGCAACCTCTGCAGTATGGGTTATTTCTCCAATTCCATACTGCCCGATTCCCACGACCTTTTCCGTTTTATCCCGTGGTACTACCGCTACGATCACCATCTCTTTTGAATGGTCGATTATCGTAAAATCCTGCAAGCGCTCATGGGGCATGTCCTGGCGCCGTGAAATGAACCGTCGATATAGGCTGTTGTCCGACAGCGAGTAGAAAAGGTCTTTCAACAACGGTTCATCACTGATCTTTACCGGCCGCAGTAAGATTTCAAACCCTGTGTTTGTTGTCCTAAACGTTTCCAGTTCTTCCGGGTACTCGCCGCGTTTGCCCGGGATGAACGCCTGGTCCTTATATATCAGGTTTAATTTTTTTGCCTCAGAGATCAAGGTGGACCTGAATTTCGGATGTGCTATTGCAATTAATTCCATTGCTCGTTCGCGAATATTTTTACCATGCAAATATGCTATACCATACTCTGTCACGACATAATGGATATCGCCGCGGTTCAGAGTCACCCCCGCACCCTCTTGAAGAAACGGCACGATTCTTGAAACCGCACCATTTTTTGCTGTTGATTGTAGGGTCAGTATTGTTTTCCCGTTGCGCGCTAAAACTGCACCGCGCATGAAATCCGCTTGTCCGCCGATACCGCTAAAGAACGTCTTTCCGATCGACTCTGCCGTTGCCTGGCCAGTGAGGTCGATCTCCAGGGCGCTATTTATTGCCACCATATTATCATGCTGGGCGATTATCAACGGGTTGTTGGTATAGTCAATGGTTTTAAACTCTATTCCAGGGTTATCATTAATGAATTCATATGTATCTTTGGTACCCATACAAAAAGTCGCCATTGATTTATCACGGTTAATCGTTTTTTTGGAATTATCGATCACTCCCCCTTTCATTAATTTCATGATGCCCTCACCAAATAATTCGGTATGTACCCCAAGATGGTGTTTATCGCTGAGGTTAATTAGTATTTCATCGGGTAAACTTCCATAACCTACCTGGATCGTGTCGCCATCTTGGACTATACGGGCAACATATTTACCGATTCCGTGGACAATTTCATCGGGTGCTTTTGGGTCATATACCAACAGCGGCTCATCATAAGGTACGATAAAATCAACATCATCACTATGTATA
>CBFDAW010000321.1:0-4674 GCA_965602865.1 uncultured Thermoplasmata archaeon | reverse complement strand
ATAACGAGATATATTCTAATACAATCTATTCAAACAAACAAAATGGTATTACCATTTTTGGTAACACTAGGATTGGGAAATTATACTTACAAAATAATATAATATATTCAAATATCATCTATTTGCATACAAATGGAGGTGGGATCTTCATTCGAACAGATAATAATACTTTAGACTGGCAAAATTCTAACATATACAATAATACTCTCGATTCGAACTTAATTGGCATTGAATTTTTCAGAATAAATTCACATGTTGTGAATATTAACAACATTACCAACAATTCCAAGGACGGCATTCGATTAAATTCTTCAACAGAAAATATAATTGGCTATAATTTAATCGCTAACAATAAGGAGAATGGTATAAACCTAAAATCGTCATCGAGTAATAACAAAATCCAGAATAACAATATTACATCAAATAACCAAATCGGCATTTTTGTTAATAGTAATTCAAATGATAATACAATCACACGTAACGATATTCTAGACCATCCTGGAACCGGGGTGAACATCACTGGCGCTTCTGATAACTATTTGCACCATAACAACTTTAAAAACAACATCCAGAATGCTCATGATTCCACAACACAGCTCAACGACTGGGATGACGGTACCGAGGGCAACTGGTGGGACGATTATACGGGTTTTGATGCGAATAATGATGGCATTGGAGATATCCCTTACGATGTGCCCGGCGGCGGCAGCAAGGATTGGTATCCGATCATTAAACCGGCAAACATCACTGCACCTTGTATTGAAAATACGACACCAGAAGATGGTGCTGAGGATGTTCCCATTTCCACTAAAGTCTCGGTTACATTCACCAATAAAATGAATAGAACCGCCACCGAAAATGCTATCTCGATCTCGGGCGGGTTAACACCTAAGAATTTTACCTGGAGTAACGGAGATATGACGGTTACTTTTAAACTGTCAGCTGCATTGAGTTCTGAAACTGTATATACGGTCACCATTTCATTAACCGCAAAAGATGTGCTGGAAAATCATATGGAAAACACATATAAATTCTCCTTTACCTCCGAAGACATTATTCCACCGAAAATAACTTCAACATCGCCTGTTCAATATTACATAGATATTGATTTGAATGCAAGTATAATCGTTACATTCAGCGAACCAATGAATACCACTACGGTAACCTTTTCATGCACGCCGAACCCCGGCGGTTGGAGTGTGGTTTGGAGCGGTAAGAACTCTGTTGCGACTTATTCGCATAACGACTTCGGCAGCTTGATTATCTATACATTTAGGATCACTGATGGCAAAGATATGGGTGATAATAGCCTGGTAGCTGGCACGGTTCCGAATCCGTGGTCATTCACTACCAAGGATGTCGTAGGACCAGAAATTACCACGACTTCGCCTTCAAATGGTACAGCAGGTGTTTTATTAACCGCCAATGTGGTGGTAACCTTTAACGAGCAGATGAATACCTCCTCGGTAACTCATGCATGTACCCCAAACCCCGGCGGCTGGGGCGTAACATGGACTAATGGTGATAAGACTGTTACATTCTCTCACAATGCATTTAGCAGTCACACTATTTATACATTCCAGGTCAAGGCGGGTAAAGATATTGCGGGAAATACACTCAATCCCAGCCTCCCGAACCCTTGGAGCTTCACAACCAAAGATACCAAATCACCCACGCTCACCGCCACCTCGCCTTCGAACGGTGCCTTTAATGTTCCATTAGATACTGACATTACAGTCACATTTAACGAGACCATGGATAATACTACGGTCAGTTACACCTGTAACCCTAACCCCGGCGGGTGGTCCATTACATGGAGTGGCGGCAATACCATAGTTACCTTTTCTCATAGTTCATTTGGAGAGAATACCAATTATACATTCCATATCACCGGGTGTAAGGATTCCGAAGGAAATGAGCTGATCGCGGGTAGTGTGCCTAATCCATGGTGGTTCACCACACCGAATCTTGCCGCACCGGAAATTATCGCAACCATGCCTACGAATGGGTCTATTGATATTTCTTTGAATGCAAAAATAGTTGTAACTTTCAGCGAGGCAATGAACAGTGCCACGGTGGCGCATACATGCTCACCCAACCCTGGCGCATGGTCAGCGATATGGAACATTGGTAATACCAAGGTTACATATTCACACAATCCATTTACCAGTTCTACGAACTATACTTTCCAAATCACAGCCGGTAAAGATCTTGCAGGTAACGGCTTAATTACGAGTAATATTCCGAACCCCTGGACCTTTACCACTAAGGATGCGATGCCGCCTACTATAATTTCTGTTTCACCAAAGAGCAGCAGTTCGAATATCATCCAAACCGCAAATATCGTAGTAACATTCACTGAGGCAATGGATAAATCCACTATTTCATATACATGCTCGCCAAATCCTGCCGCTTGGTCTGTTGTGTGGAGTACTGGTGATACCGTCGCTACTTTCATGCACAATCCATTTAAAAGATCCACCACATATTCATTTCAGGTTACCAGCGGAAAGGATCTAGCCGGTAATAATTTAGCTTCGGGCACGATACCAAATCCATGGTCGTTTACCACGGAAAAAAATATCCCGCCAACCATCTTATCTGCACCATTAGAAACCGCAAGTGAGGAAATGCAATATATCTATGATATGGAAGCTTTTGATTCTAATGATGATACATTAACTTATACTTTAATAACTCAACCCTCGGGAATGACGATCAATAGTTTGTCAGGTAGAATTAACTGGACGCCGACCAATGCTCAAGTTGGAATAAACGCTGTAGTAGTTATTGTATCAGACGGCTATGGTGGGATTGGCACACAATGCTTCAATATTACCGTTGAGAATGTAAACGACCTCCCGATCATCATCTCGGAACCCATTACAACTGCGGTTCAGGATAAACAATATGCCTACCCAGTAGAAGTGGTAGATATTGATGCAAACGATATTTTAACCTTTAGTTTACCCAGCGCACCATTAGGCATGGCCATTGGTGCTTCGTCAGGTCTAATTACCTGGACACCTACGAATGCCCCGGTTGGATCAAACCCCGTGATCGCTCTTGTCTCCGACGGACATGGTGGCTCGGATTCGCAAGCATTTACGATCATGGTGACAAATGTAAACGATAAACCAACCATCACTTCAATACCGATTACAACCGCAGTCGAGGAGGTTAAATATACTTATAATGTTGAAGCCATTGATATCGATATTGACGATACATTAACTTATAGCCTGGTCACACATCCCAACGACATGGTACTTGATATTAATACCGGTTCGATCACTTGGACGCCCACGAATGACCAGGTGGGATTAAGTTCTGTTTCTGTGAAAGCAGCTGACGAAAATGATGGCTTTGCAATACAATCTTTCACCATTACAGTTGCAAATGTGAACGACCCGCCAACAATTATATCCGCCCCTGTAACTTCGGCTTTTGAGGACGACCAGTATATTTATGATGTTTTAGCTTCCGACATAGACCTAACAAACGATGTCTTAACATTTTCATTGAAAACAAATCCACCTGGCATGGAGATCGGACCAAAGACAGGTATAATAACTTGGACACCCACGAATGACCAAGTCGGTCTAAATAATGTAGCCGTACTTGTTTCCGACGGAAATAACGGTACCGATTCACAGGTCTTTACAATCGGCGTCATGAATATCAACGATCCGCCAATCATTGTTACGACACCTATTACCGCCGCAATTGAGGAACACCGGTACACTTATGATGTGGATGCGCACGATGTGGACGTTAAAGATGTTCTAACCTACAGCCTAGATGAATTTCCGGAGGGAATGGTAATAGACGGTAATACAGGTGTGATCACTTGGGTGCCTGCGAATGATCAAGTCGGGACCACTTTGGTTTTGGTCTCCGCATTTGACCGCGAGGGTGAGAAAAGTACACAATCGTTCTCGATTGCCGTTGTAAATGTCAATAACCCGCCAGTTATCACCTCAATTCCGATTACATCCGCAAAAGTGGGTATTGAATATATCTACGATAGTACTGCATTGGACATCGACACGATAAATGATGAGTTAACATTTACATTATCAACTTCCCCGAAGGGCATGAAAATTGATACGACAACCGGTGAGATCAAATGGACACCATCAACGGCTCAGGTTGGTTCGACTAATGTGGTAATTCTGGTCTCCGATGGAAATGATGGTTCCGATACGCAATCTTTCACAATAAATGTATATTCATCAGAACCTATCGAGAAAGAGGCGACAGCTAATAAAATAACTCAGCAAATAGCTGTTTATAGTATGCTTTTATTTATATTCGTTCTGATAATTATTTTGAGTTTAGTGGTATTTGTATTCCTTAAAAAGGAAAAGCCAAGAACGAAAGATATAAAGAAATAATAAATAACAAACCAACTTAAAAGAAAAATGTTACAAATCAAGGACCATTGAGTTTAAAGGTAGTTTTCCTGATTATTTAGTAGAAAGATATATTAATTTTTAATGACTGTAGGATAAAAAATAATTAACTAACAATTAGGGGGAAAATCACATTTGATCATGTTTATTTTGACTGGGTGATCTATTCTAAGTATATGAAAATAATAATTTTGGTGTAAAAAATGAAAATCTGGAGGAAAGGATAATGCTAAAGATCACGGGATTGTCAAAATCATTT
>CBFDAW010000320.1:0-4675 GCA_965602865.1 uncultured Thermoplasmata archaeon | reverse complement strand
CAGTAGATATGGGTATCCCTATGCCTTTTAGATTTTCTCCCGCCACCTCATCAGAATTATACACCAAAATTCCGTTCTCGGCTAACTCACCGGCGTGCAGGTCATAACTCTTGGCATCTAATGCAACGATTAATTCGGCTTGCATGTAATGACTACTTATTTCTTCGGCAGATGTGCTTACGACCGAGAAATTATGACCACCCCTGATTAGGCTTTGGTAGTCATCCATCTCGAACACTCTTCGTCCCATATCAATGAAGATGTGTGCAGCCACTGCCCCAGCTTTTTTAACACCTTCACCTGCTTTACCACCGACTAAAAATGTGAAGATATCCCCTTCCATTGAAAAACATCCTTTAAATTTTATAATATTGAACTATTATTCCCTAACCATTTACAGGCGCTGGTCTGAACCAGTTTCCTGGCACTCGGGGATATAACATGTAACATTGACGAATTCACAATTTTGACCACATGAGGGGCAGGTATCAGGTGGTGTTTCTGCAGTGAGTCTATATTCGCATTTTGAACATTTCCATTCGGTCATCAAATCACCTCGTAATTAAATCTTAACAATTGACTATTTAAAAATTAAAGCCTAAAAACTGTTTAAAAAGTATATAAGATTTTGCCGTTACTTTTATGCGTTACAATTATTTATCAAATAGCGAAAGGTTTTTGGAAAATAACATCATTCCCATATTTTATTGGGGAGGTTTCCCATGACCAATGGCTCACAATGTACCGAGGTTGAATTCTATGGTCTTTCCACCTGCATGTGGTGTAAAAAGACGAAAGCATTACTTGATGAAAAAAATATTGATTACAATCCAATCTTCGTCAATGAACTAGACGATGAAGAAAAAGAAAAAGCCCGAAGTAGAGTGCGTGAATTAAATCCAGGTATGTCATTCCCAACCGTAAAGATCGGTGAAAAAGTAATTATAGGTTACCACCCTGACCAGCTTGAGGAGGCATTCGCCGCATGTCAAATGAAGATGAAATCTTAAAATGCATAGAAAAATTGCGCAAAGACGCCGAACCCGGTGGTTATAATCTTAATCCAAATTTTAAGGACCTAAAGATGATTATTGAAGGGTATCTCGAAAATGATAAAAGATTTGGCTATCCCTCCTGTCCATGTCGTTTAGCCTCAGGAAATTACGAGGAGGATAAAGACATCATTTGTCCTTGTGACTACCGCGATGATGATATTATCGAATACGGTGCATGTTACTGCAGCCTTTATGTTGATGATGATATCGCCGCGGAAAAAAAAGAACCCGAACCTATACCTGAAAGAAGGGGGACACATCCAAAACAAAAGAAGGGACTTTCAGGAATGTCTGGTAATACAATTTCTAAAATAAAAGTAAATGTCTGGCGCTGCCCGGTGTGTGGATATTTATGCGCAAAAGACCAGCCGCCACTAAAATGCCCAATTTGTGGTGCGAGCAAGGATAGATTTGAATTATTCATAAAAACCGGGTAAAATATAATTTGGCAATTATTCGATATATAATTGATTTTTTAAAATGTGGGGCGTCTTCATATTTAGTCTTTCTATTTCTATGGCTTGATTTAATCCATATCATCAAACTCAGCCAATTGCTGCAATAACGACCGTGTCGGGTCTACTTCAAATGTCTTACCTTTCCCGGGCATTTCAATCTTAACATGTTTCGATTGTGAACTTACATTCAAACCCGCGGGTGGCTGTTCTGGCATGAATGCAGGCTTTTTCTTCATTACCATTTGACCTTTACCTTTGTTAATCACGATGGTCTTTGGCAGCTGCCTGTGCGGGCTTATATGTAATGCAACTGGTAATTTATCAACATCTACTTTCATACGCCTTATACGGATACCTTTCAAAGACCAGGCAGGCAATCCTGGTTGTGTTGCACCTGTTTGCTCACCCGTGCATCTCAGTAGTTCTTTGCTTTGAGAGGCTATTCTTGGTTGTGTCATGTCTCGTGCCATGGCGAGAGGTTTGCTTAACATAGGTTTTGCTTGAATTGTGGCTTGTGATTGCGGTTGTGGTCGAGGTGGAGATGAAAGTATTGGTTTAGGAATAGCTTTTTGTTCCGGGATTTCTTCCGATTTAGTCGGTGATTTTTCTGATACTTTTATTAAAACCTTAATTATCTCTTTCGTCCCCGCAAGCGCCCTAATGTTACCATCCCAGGTAGGTAATACTTGTTCATATTTGGATTCGATTTGATCCAGTAATCTATTCACAACCCTCCGCAACCGTTTTGAACCCTCACCCGAGAAGATTACCGCAAGATAAGCGTTCTCACTGCGCTCGATTAAGATCTTATTCTCACCAAGCTTAAGCTCATCCAGCGCCCAGTTGTTCTTGTCTAAATCATCGCATTGTTGATTGTCTTGCGCAAAAGTATCCTTAATGAACTCTTGCACCGCCGTGAACATGCCCGAGAAGATTACATCATCTACATTCGCCTTTGTATGCCGAGTTAGATGGTTAATTAAGGTCCCGCCTTTGTGTATTAGAAATACCTCTTCAACGACGAATCTGGTCTTCTTACGGTACACCGCACCGGCGATTATCGCGATTATTAGTATGATGATAATTAAAAATGGTAAAATATAAATGAGTAGGTCCCAATTTGTAAGTACCCTTGGACTCTTGGCTAGATTCAAATGTACAGCAATCATCTGCGATGCACTAAACTCGCCGTCATTAACCAGAACCTCTATTTGATTTGGTATCTCACGTGAGCCGAGAAAGATCAATGTACTACCGGAGACCACTATGAAATCGCTATCCACCGAAATCAATAGTTCGGTGATATTGTTATCCAGATCTATAATGTACGGTTCAAGATCTAATACCCAGCGCTCGCTCTCGTTACCGTGTTGCTCTGGTATCGGCAGTACTCTGGGTGCGTCGTTCACCGGCAGCACGGTCACGATGACAAGGTCCTCTTGCAATGCGCCCGTCGGGTCCGTGGCTCGGAAATATGTAAGCTCTGAGCCGAACCAGTCCCGAGGTGCCGAGAAATCCACACTATGGTCGGTATTAATGGTGATGTTGATATATTTGTTCCCGGTTGTATAAAATAGTGCATCACCATCAATATCAATAAAATAACTGTCCAAATTAAAGGCATTTCTATGCGGGATATCTTCTATGAATACAATATCAGGTAACGGCATTATAAGTTCCGGCGGGAAATCATCAGTGATAGTTACAGTAATATCCTGGAAGCTGGAATCAAGACCATCGAATACGGTCAACCGTAGAGGAACGGTCAGATTCAAATATTCAATTGGATAGTTCATGATAATTACCAGATTGTAAAAGTTGTCCAGGCGAATATGATCGGTATCCGATGGAATTATAATGAGCTCCGAAAAGGCATTATCGTTATCGTGCACATACGGCGCCAGGTCGAAGTGGTAATCGAGATCGTAGCGTATGTAGAAATTGGGTACATTGCGGATAATTGGAATGTCGTTCACCGGCAGCACGGTCACCACGATGGCGTCTTCTGCAAGTGCACCGATGGGATCACGGGCGCGAAATGTCACCAATTCGCTGCCGGTCCACTCGGATTCTGCGGAGATGTCCACGGTATGATCAACATTAATCGAGATATTTAGATGCGTCTGACCGAAGCTGAAATAGATCGCATCGTTATCCGGGTCGGTGAAGTAATCGTCCAGGTCGAATACATTGTACTTTGAAGTGCCTTCATAGAGCCAAACATCGGGTAGCGACTTGGTTAATTTGGGCACATAATCACTGGTGACCTGGATATCGATTACATCCTGCGCAATCGCCTCACCGTCAGAGACCGCGACCGTGGTATACACAACTTCACCCACGAACTCGTGCGGATAATTGAATGTCGCATTCAAGCCGTAAACCGAGATATACTTGTTATCGTACCCATCGAAGATGTTCAATGTTAATTTATTCCTGGGTGTTTCCTTATCAAATACATACGCTTCATAGTTGAAAGTATATGGATCATCGTAGTGCACGATGAGGTCCGGGAGATTAATAATGATTGGCGGGTCATTCATGGGTGTAATGTTGATCCAAAGCGGCTGCGAAGAGATAAGATTTTCAGTGCTTTTGAGCCAGAGTATGACTTGATCGCTGCCGTAAGCGTCTGGTTCTGTCGTGAAGACCAGCCGATCATCGGTGCTGTTTTCACCCACCACACTATACAAGGAGGTATTTTCACCGGTAAGATACCAGTAGAACCCCAGATAATCTGAAATCGGCGTAGGCTCGTAATTACTGAGATTTAACGACCACGGCGGCGAGTCCTCGGGTCTGATTTGGTTTGGTACAATGCCTTGGATTTCAGGTATATCCGAGCTCTCCACCACCGTTATATTCACGAACGCATGATCGACCAGGAAATCATTGTCACGGACCGTTAAAATTACACCATAAATACCCGGTGTCGTGTAAAAATATGTATTTTTGTCCCCTCCACGGAAGTTACCGTCGCCGAAATCAAGAATATATCCAATGATCGATCCATCGGTATCGTTAGACTGAGATGCGTCGAACATGATTGTATGATTGACAGGTACCAGAGTCTTACTAGCGCTCAAAACCGCTTTAGGCGGTATACCTGTTTCTGGCTTGAAATATAGATCCGCAACGGTATGTCCCTCCGGTACATTCGAT
>CBFDAW010000319.1:0-4682 GCA_965602865.1 uncultured Thermoplasmata archaeon | reverse complement strand
AGATGAGTAATTTGGGATTATATGATCCATTGGATATTGTTGGAGATATTGCATTTTATCTATCTGATAATCTTTTGGATAAAATCGTTTATACAAACCGTATCTTTTTGATTTAATATAATTACCTTGTTCCAAAACTGATATATGATAGGCTAAAGTTCCACTACCAATCTTGAAGTTTTTTTGAATCGATTTAAAATGATCCCCAGGATTGGAATTTATATGAGAATATAATTTTTTTCTGAGTTCATGCTTGAGTATATCTTCGGTTTTAATCTTGGAATATAATGGTGCGGCAAAAAATTTAATAAACGCATATCGCCCAAATTCCGTTGCGGTAATTGCTATAAATGATAGTAATATAACAAATAATAAAATTAGAATTATATCAATGTAAATTCCAGATAGAATATTGATTGAATTTGGGTCTATTTTTGCAAAATAAACATTCCAATATCCATAATCGCCATCCGCCCAAACAATATATACATCATTATGATATGTTAGTATGGAAACCAGCCAAGGGCTATTAGGAGATATCCCGGGGTTTGTAGCCACGGTCCAGTCTTTACCCTTATTGGTTGACTTTGCGATTTTTATATTTTTAGATAATTCATAATTTTCAGGCCAAGCTACATAAACGGTTCCCTTGGTATCAACAGCAATAGATGGATATGTACCACCTAACATGGGTGTAGCGGTATCTATAAGAGTCGATCTACTCCAACTGTCACCATTATTATTAGAACTTGTAAAATAAACCTTAGAACTGTCTATCCAAGTAATATATATATTATTCTTATATCTCGCAATTTTCGGATGATCAGCATCACTTTTATTAATGATCTGAGTAGTTTTAAAAGAATATCCTCTATCCGTTGATTTTGCAAAATATAACTCCCAATTACTTGATGAGACTTGGTTTACCCAGGCTATATATATTGAATTATCTCCGTCGGTTATTATAGATGGAGCTCTTTGGTCTTCACCACTGGGTGATAGGTCTAATAGATTTTTATGCATTGTAAAGTTAGGACTGCTTTGATTTAATTTTGCAAAATAGACTTTCATATTCTGTTCATATGCAACATACACATTATTGTTGTAATCCCCCGCTAAAGAAGGATTTGCACCATACCCGTGGTCTGGGTGAAATTTAATATCGGATCCGAAGGTCTTACCCACGTCGGTTGATCGGTCGAAGAATAAAACGTTACCCTCTTCTCGATATTCAAGCCAGGCAACATACACATTTCCATTACCGTTAGCGGCTATTGTACCTTCACCATCCAATGGTACCTCGCCATTAACGTCATTTACCTTAACCTTTTTTGAAAAAGATTTACCATTATTTGTTGATCTTGAAACATAGATATTGTTATCATTGACATTATTGTTATCAGTATCTTGCCAAACAATATATATGTTGCCAGCTTCATCAAAAATCCCAGAACATGTATAAATTTCACTATTAATAGGGTTTTTATTAACCTGGGTTCCACCCGTTGTTGATAAATTTAAAATAATCCATGAAATATAAACCAGTAAAACTATTGATATGCCAGATACTAAATAGCCTTTATGGATTGGACTGGTTTTTGGTAAATTATTATTTGGGAACTTGAGCCTTTTATCGTAATTTTGAAACTTATGCATTCAAATTCACTCAGTTATGAATTGTCTCAAAGTTATTTTAAGAATTTGGCACAGTTTAGGATTGATTTATAAAGTTTTTGGTAACGTAGCGGAATGTCTTAATCAATCATTAATAAACTTAAGCAAGAATTAAATATTAGCGGTATATGTGGGGGGAACGAGGGTGCCGTATGCGAATCTCTCTACTGTACTACATTCTGGAGTTCATAACGGTACCCTCAGCCGTTGGTCCTTTTTTGTTCTCAAACTAATTACAATAGATAGGCTGCAGGAGAAGGTGTCGAGATTATAATTGGCTGGATCACACGGTATAAATACTTGAAAGTGGATGAAATAGCCTCCAAAGGGATCTATTCACATCTTTATATAATTCTCTGATGGTCAATTGGAAAAAAATATAAGAAAGACATTTATGGCTTAACAATAATTCGGCCGTATGCTGCTGCGAGCCGAGGGTGTCTCGAAATCATTCGGGCCAAAAGATGCACTTACATCGGTCAGCCTTAAAATGGACAGGGGCGACCGAATTGGTTTGATCGGTCGAAATGGCGTAGGAAAAACTACTTTGTTAAAGATCCTGATGGGTCAACTGAAGCCGGACACCGGAGATATTTCTTTAAAGACTGATAAGATAGGCTACCTATCCCAATCTCCGGAAATAGAGCCTGATATGAAAGTTGGCGCGGTCGTCGGCAGACCGTATGGTCGCCTGGCGGCGGTCGCAAAGAGGATCACTGAACTCGAAGAACTGATCAGTGCAAACCCATCGTTAAGTGATAACCAAAACAACGATAAACAAGAGGAAGTTCTACTGGAATATGTCAACTTACAGGAGGAATACGGCGGCGCCGGTGGTTTTGGGATCTGGTCAAAGGCAAGATCCGCGCTGGTAAGGGTCGGGTTAGATAAAAGTATTATTGATCGTCCGGTTGCAAAGCTATCCGGCGGTGAGATCACCAAGGTATTCCTGGCACGCGTGCTCGTGCAAGCTGAAGACGCGGACTTAATATTTTTAGACGAGCCCACGAGCCATCTTGACATGGAGACCGTCGAATGGCTGGAGAACTATTTATCAAAGATCAATGCGGGAATAGTCGTAGTCTCTCATGACAGATACTTTCTTGATAAGATCATAACCAAGGTCGTTGAACTCGAAAACGGCGTGGCTAATCATTATTCAGGTAACTACTCAGCATTCGTTGAAAAAAAGGCAACCGAGCTCGAGCGTAAACAGCGGGCATTCAAGAAATACCGCACTGAAGCCGAGCGCCAGGAGAAGATCGCCGAGCTCCAGCAACAGCGTTGGACATACTTTTCTATCCATAAAACGCGTAAGAAGATGGTAGACCGTCTGGAAAAGGTTGAAGATATAAAAGAAGAAAAGGAGTTAAAGATCAAAATAGAAGCCGCAGATAAATCAGGTAAGAATGTACTGATCGCCTCAGGGCTATCTGTGGATAGGGGTGAACAGAATATATTTCAAGATATAAACCTCGACATTGAGGTCGGTGATAAGCTGGGCATATTTGGCCCCAACGGTTCGGGAAAGACTACATTGATAAAGACGCTGATATCTGAAATATCTCATGACGGTAGTGGTAACCTTTGGCTAGCCCCTGGCGCGTCGATCGGGTATTTTGCCCAGGGGCATGACACGCTGGATAATTCGCTGTCGCCGGAAAAGCAGCTTATGAATTCAATGGAGAAGAACGAGCGGCTAAAAGTGCGAAACCTGCTTGGAAGGTTCCTTATCTCGGGCAAGGACGCGGGCCGACCAATAGCTACTTTATCCGGCGGTGAGCGCGCGCGCGTCGCTCTTGCATTATTGATCGCCGAGCGTAGAAATTTTCTAATTATGGACGAGCCTACAAATTATTTGGATATACCGTCACGACACGCCGTAGAAAATGCGCTAATCGAGTATTTAGGGACATTTATTGTAGTTACCCATGATAGATATTTTCTCGATGCGGTGTGCAACAAGGTCGGTGAACTAAAGGACCGTACTCTTGAGATCTTTGGCGGCACTTATTCTGAAATGAAGAACGCAAAACGAAGATATAAGAAGGCTAATGGATCAGATGAGTATATAGTAGTCTCCGGTTTTAAGGACTGGACCACCGGTAAGAAGTATAAGGCCGGAGAGACATTAGTGATCACCGATGACCAAAAAGAGCATTTCTCTTGGGCGTTGAGTGCAGGCAAGGTTAAACGTAAGAGTTCTTAAAATCGATAGAATTTCAAAAGCTGGTTTCGAACCTGGTTTTACGACGAATGGTAGTTATTTTAATGATTATAAAAAAAACCAATAACTTATCGTTTGATGTGATTCCATGTAATACCGCTGGCGCATAAGGTACACGTCTGTCGAGCTGGTGATGTAACCCGGTGAGGTGGCGGATGGGCGGGTCTAAAGCAATTATTTATCGCTCATCACTAACACCGACCCATGAAAAATCAACAAATCTGGCGGCAGTGAATCGTGTGAATCCACTAGTTATAATTAAACCATATATTTTTTAAACAATTAAAATATATATCTTTACGGTTTGTCAAATGTTTCCATTGGCTCATATTTTTATTGCAGAAAAATATTTTAATAAACTAACAAATGAAATAAAATTAGGATCAATACTTCCAGATTTTCTTACTTTATTGCCAAATATTTCAATTGAAGATACCCATAAATTGCTTAAACATTTAGAAAATCCTGATTTTGAACGTGCGTGGAATTTACATATACTTCTAGACGAATACTCAGAAAAGAATTATTTTTATCGATTAACTCCTAAATATCTACAAAAAAAAGTGGGCAAATATGTAGGTCATATTTTTGTTGAAACTGCTTTAGATTTTCTCATGTTCGAAAATAAAATTTATTTTAGACCACCAAAAATTGAAGAAAATGTAATTCATTCTTTAGAAAAATATTTAAATAAAGATCTAACATTGATTATACCTGCTATACAACTTTTGTAACTACTCAGGTTTTTGAAGAGATTGAAGATCTTTATCTTTTCAATTAT
>CBFDAW010000318.1:0-4687 GCA_965602865.1 uncultured Thermoplasmata archaeon | reverse complement strand
GATTATAATATTCATAATTCTAATAGTCGTAATTATCGTTCTTGGTTTTACGATTCATAGATATAAACGAGCTGAAAGAAAAGAAACTAATAAAAGCTCAGGCAATATGGCTAAGAAAGATAAATCAAAGAAAAGTAAGAACAAGGTTAGGGAGTCGGCTAAGAATGTAAAAGGTAAAAAAGCTAAGTATGAAGCCGCTAAAAAATCCACGGATGTCCAGGGTACACACACTGATTTTTGTGGGTACTGCGGTAAGCCCGTGGATACGCCGTTTTGTAAGCATTGCGGGCGTAAAATATAAAACCTTTAAACTTTCAGGAAATATATTTAATATATAATTTCGATAAATGAAAATACGTGGAGGTTATCCAAATTATAATAACATTTATAAATCTATAATTAATTGCTAGTAAATAAACAGTTACTATCATTATTTATAATTTCTTAGGGGCGTTTAAATTGAAAATAAAATTCAAATCTATTATTGTAATAAGCATTATATTTTTGAGTACATTAATTATAGTCTGGGATTTTGATTTAAGAGCTAAAAGTTTTGATAATGAAATGAACAGCACTTCAATTTCAAAATCTAACAAACGCCTTACTAATGAAGTTTTTGATTGGGGGGAAATAGAAGTGATTTCTGAGCCTATTGCAGGTCAAAATATTAATGTAGAAGATTCTTGGACGCCAAAAATAGCAATTGAGAATGATAAAATTTATGTAGTTTGGGTAGATGCAACTGATTATAAAGGTGCTGCAGGTGATCTTGATATTTTTTTTAAATATTTTGATGGTAGTAAATGGTCTGAGATTCAAGTAATTTCCGAACCTATTCAAGGTAAGAATATTAATACTAAAAACTCGGTAAATCCAGATATTGCAGTTGAGAACGGAAAAATCTATATAGTTTGGCGTGACCAAAATGATACAAATGGTGCAGGTATAGATCGGGAAATATTTTATAGATGTAATTTAACTGGCAAATCCTGGGAAACTGAACAAGTAATATCAGAACCAATAATAGGTAGTGATCTCAATAAAGTTTGGTCTGATTACCCTGCAATAGCAGTTGAGAACGATAAAATTTATGTGATTTGGCAAGACAAGAATAATACGAATAGTGCAGCCGAAGACGATGATATATTTTACAGATGTAATATTACTGGTTCCGACTGGGAAAATATACAAGTAATCTCAGAGCCTGTTCAAAGTAAAAACTTTAACAGAGGAGTATCTCATTCTCCAGCGATAGCAGTTGAAAACGGTAAAATTTATGTAACTTGGCAAGACACAAATAACACGAACGGTGCAGCCATAGATATGGACATTTTTTTTAGATGTAATCATACTGGTACTAGCTGGGAAAATATACAAGTAATCTCAGAGCCAGTTCCGGGTTGGAATTTTAATATAGGTAATTCTGGTTCCCCATCTATAGCAGTTAAAAACAGTAAAATTTATGTAGTTTGGGATGACAATAATAACTCAAATAATGCAGAATCAGATGATGATATATTTTACAGATGCAATCTTATTGGCTCTTATTGGGAACCAGTACAAGTAATCTCAGAACCAGTTCAAGGTCAGAATATTAGTATTGGTGATTCTATTCGCCCAGAAATTGCAGTTGAGAACGATAAGATCTATGTAGTCTGGTATGATTTTAGCAATACGAGCGGTGCAGGCACAGATGGTGAAATATTTTATAGATGTAATTTTACGGAGGTTAGCTGGGAAGATATACAGGTAATCTCAGAACCTGTAGCAGGTAATAATTTCAATACAGGTATTTCCGCTTTACCACATATTACGGTAAATCTTGGGAAGAATCATATAGTTTGGCAAGATTCTAATGATACAAATGGTTCAGGCTTTGATGCTGATATATTTTATACTTACATATTCTCACCGGTAGTTTTAGGACTCCCTAGTGTAACACCGACGTTGGGTAATACAAGTACTGATTTTAATTTTACAGTTCGATATTTTCACTTAAATAATACAGCCCCGACTAAAATATATGTAAATATTAGTGGCACAGATTATTCGATGTTAGAAGTTGATCCCGCTGATACCAATTACTTAAATGGAAAAGATTATTACTTTAATATCAAAAACTTAGCTATTGGGGTTCATTCATATCAATATTATGCTTCAGATGGTGAATTTTCTTGGTCTACACCAGTTGTCAACAAACCAAGAGTAGACAATACTCTACCCAATATTATTACTGAAGATAATCTTACGGCATTTGAAGATGTGTATTATAAAGTAGATTACGAATACGAAGATATAGATATAATAAATGTCGGTCAGACCGTCTATTGGAATATCTCTACAAACGCCAATTGGCTAGAATTTAATCGGATAACTACCGTTCTTAATGGCACACCCACAAACGATAATGTTGGTGAATATTGGGTTAATATCACGATCAACGATACGATGGATATTGATTTTACAAATTTTACTTTAACCGTTCTTAATATTAATGACCCACCAGTTATTATAACGAATGATACCGAGATAGTCTACGAAGATGAGCATTATGAGATTTATTACAATGCTTTCGATATAGACACTCCGGAAAATAATTTAATCTGGACCATGGATACTAATGCCGGTTGGTTGAATTTCGAACCAACGACTGCCGTACTTAACGGCACACCGGAAAACGATGATGTCGGTGAGTATTGGGTTAAGATCTCGGTGAGCGATTCAGAGTATATGGATTATTCAAATTTTACATTAAAGGTTATAAATGTGAACGATCCGCCGAGAATCGTTACAGTGGATAATATTACTGCCACCGAAGACGAACTTTATGAAACGGATTATGATGCAGAGGATGTGGATAATACTCCCAATGAATTATCCTGGGCTATTACCTCTAATGCAGGTTGGTTAGCAATTGATAGCGCAAATGCGATCATTAATGGCACACCGGAAAACGATGATGTAGGCGAATACTGGGTTAATGTATCTGTGAGCGATAGTGAATACATAGATTTTACGAACTTCACATTGACCGTGATAAACACGAACGACCCGCCAAGAATAATCACTGAGGATAAGACGAATGTAACTGTCGGTGAATTGTATTCTGTGAATTATGAAGCAGAAGACATAGACCCGCTGCCCATTACTTTAACCTGGTCACTAAAAACTAACACCTCAAATTGGTTATCACTAGATCCTATTACTGGATTATTAATTGGCATACCTTCGGAAAATAATATTGGTGCTTATTGGGTGAATATTTCCGTGAACGATGGTGAAAATGGCTGGGGTAATCATAATTTCACGCTTAGAGTTATAAAAGAGCCAATTCAAGAAAATAATGCTCCTGAGTTATCTAATTCATCAATGACACCTTCGCAAGGGGACACCGACACTGTATTTACCTTCTCAGTACATTATTATGATGCTGATGGAGATACACCTGTATTTATTCAAGTGGTTATTGATGATGCGGTTTATAATATGGAATTAAAACCTGGTGGGAATGCCGCTAATGGAACATACAAATATAGCACTACATTAGCTGAAGGAACACATAATTATTATTTCACTGCTTTTAATGGTTTAAAAACAGTAAGAACGGATAATTCCACTACACCATATATAAAAAAAGTAGATGTTAATGAGGGTTCTAAAAAAGAATTCATTTGGTATTGGATAATTTGGCTTGTAATAATTATGATAATTATTACATTGATAATGACATTAATTATAAATAAAAAGCGAAAAGCAGCTAAGATACCAATTGTAAAAGCTGAACTATTACATGCAGCGCCTGAGCATATAGCTTTACCAAGTGTAACTTCAGATTTAGCCGGAGCATCATTATCACCACAGCCTACAGTACTTGAGCAACTTCCTTCACCAATAGTACAAGTTCAGCCATCTGATGCTAGTACAGCCGCAAATGAAAAAGTACCAGTACCGTCGTTGACCCCAGCTCCTGTGACACCACAATATCAATTACCACAAGCCACACTTATAAAAGCTCAAAAATTGGGACTATTAGAAGAGCGGTTCTTAATAAGTGAAGTTGATTTAGAAACTTATAAGGAATTAAAAGCTGAGATTGAGGATAGTATTACTGCAGATATTACTTTGGAAGAGGAGGAAGTAAAAAAGAAAGGATTAGAAGAACAGTCCACGATTGGTAAAAAGCAGTCTGAACCTATCGAGGAAAAAACTAAGTTGGAAGCGTTTCCTAGCAGTACAACTGAACCTAGTGACAAATCTACTGACCAATTGCCAAAAGAAACAGAACAATGAGTACAACAACCACAATCTGAATCTCATCAAATCCAGGAGGTTACTCAACAGCATTCACCACTAGAAGAACATGAATCGATGGCACCACAACTTAAACAAACACCGTTAGAATTACCTTTATAACTGGTATCAAATTGACCTTCGTTGAGTTGAGACCATTCTGCCTTTTGAGATTACCACAAATCTTGCCAGGTAGTGCCATCATGAACTCTCAGTACTGGGTAGTTGGGGGTGCCGGTGCCATCATGCATATATATGTCTCCCATAGATGGACTTCCAGGTGCTGAAGAACGTGGCTCAAGTCGCATTACATCATTTACATGAAGTGGTCTCGCTGGGCTCGTCGTCCCGATGCCAACATTACCACCATCAATAGCAAATAGCTCGTCTCCATAGT
>CBFDAW010000317.1:0-4694 GCA_965602865.1 uncultured Thermoplasmata archaeon | reverse complement strand
GAGTTGGTTGACATTTCGAATAGTTTTCAACACTCTGTTCAGCCGCTCTAGTCTTTTCTCTATTTGCTTTTTATATAAAGTTATTTCTATAATGGAATGTAGTTCCCTTTGTTCGATCGGTTTAATGATATAACCAAATGGCTCAGTTTTTTTTGCTAGTTCTATAGTTTTATTATCCGCATAAGCCGTTAGATATACAACCGGGATTTCGTATTGTGAATGTATTTGTTTTGCAGCTTCAATGCCGTTCATTTTTCCCTTTAGTACGATGTCCATCAGCACCAGGTCCGGTCGTTTTTTCTTCACTAGCTTAACCGCGTCCTCACCAAAAGCAGTAGTTCCCGTAGTATTATATCCTATTCTCTCGAGAGTGTTTTTGATATCCTCGGCTATTAACCGTTCATCTTCTACGATTAATATCCGACTTTTCTTCATTTAGCTTTCCCCCTTAAATTTAATTTGAAATGTAGTACCATTTGTTCTATTTATCTTAATCTCACCCTGGAGCTGGTCTTCGACCAACATTTTAACTAAATGCAGTCCTAATGACTTTGTTTTTCCATAATTAAAATCCTTTGGCAATCCCACACCATCATCCTTTACTACTAAATTTATTTCATTTTTTTCATTCGAATTTAGCATGATATTGATATTTCCTCTTTTTTTACCGGGATATGCATATTTCAAGGAATTCGAAACCAGTTCATTAGTAATTAATCCACATGGAATTGCATTATCGATCCCAAGAGAGACATCTTGGATAGCTAAATTGAGCCCCACCTTTCCCTTTGAAATCCTGTAGGCTCTGAATAAGTTATCCGTTAATATCTTGATATATTCTTTAAAGTTGATATTAGTAAAATTTTTGCTCTGATATAAACTCTCATGAATAAGCGCCATGGATTTAATTCGATTCTGGCTTTCCCTGAATAACTCCACAGTTCTTTTGTCCTCAATCTCTTTAACCTGAAGGTTGAGCAGCGACGATATGACCTGCATATTGTTTTTAACTCTATGGTGTATTTCCTGAAGAAGCATCTCCTTTTCTTTGAGTGAGTTTCTAATTCGTTCTTCTACTTTTTTACGTTCTGTTATATCTTCAAGTATGTAATTTAAGCCAATCAGTTCACCATCCTTTTTAATCAACGCAGGATGTGCTAGAACGGTAAGTTCTTCACCTTTTTTGTTTTTAATCTTCCACTCAATATTCTTTTTGGTACCCTTGGTAAAAGTTTCCTTAAAAGACCTTTGCATTTCTTTTGGGTCCAAACCAAAACCTGACGCTAAATTCTTAAAATTCTTCCCTACTATATATTTACGCTTGCAGCCGGCAATTCTTAAAACCATAGGATTAACGTCAATTATATTTCCCTGAACATCGGTATGTAATATACCTTCGCTGGCATTTTCAAATAATAGTCTATACTTTTCCTCTGACTCCCGCAGCGTCTCCTGAACATCCCTACGTTCGACGATATTACTCAGGATTTGACCGATTGCATTAATCACACTCCGCTCCTCTCTCATGAATGGTCCTTCATCGAGCTTTGGTTTTTTCTTCAGATAATATATTTCCACCATTCCGGCCTTCTTGCCCATGAGTGTAATATCGACGGATAATTTCCATTTCGTCTTCTTGAAGTTATCTGTTCTAAACTCCTTACCGTTATAAATGATTTTTGCACATGTAACATCCGGATACTGCCAAGCCGGTGGAATAATAGATATGATTTCTTCAAAGATTTGCTCTAATGCTGTATCCACTTCCGAAGCGATTCTTGAGATTCCATACAAACAATCAAGCTCTTTGACACGCTTGCTTACTTTTTTAAAAAGGTTTTTTTGGTCTTCCTCTGCCTTCTTACGATAGGTAATGTCTCTGAACGAAATCAACATTGCTTGCTTATGTTGATATTCAATTATTGCCCCAACAGCACTCACCACCAGTTCTTGCCCATCTTTGACAACCAACCGGAAGTCATTGACCTCACGCAGGTCTTTTTGAAAGCCATCTTCTAACATAATCTTGGCAGCGCGCTCCAAATCGTCCGGGTGGATTGCCTCGAACGGGTCAAATCCAACTGCCTTGTCGGGCGAATCAAATCCAAATAAATTTGCCGCTTGTTGATTACAAAGTGCGACTTTGATTGTTTCACCATCAATAATAGCTAACCCCTCGAGTGCAGTGTCGAACAAAGTTCTATATTTCTCTTCACTTTCTCGCAGTGCATCCTCTGCACGCTTGCGGTCAGTGATGTCACGAGCAATACCTTGCACCCCAACGGGTTTGCCGTCCTTTTTGATCAGGCGAGAACTAACCTCTACCCAGATAGGCACTCCCTTTTTGTTGTATGTTAGAAGCACATATGGTTCTGTTCCTGGTTTACCCCTCAACTTTTCCTGGATCTTCTTTTGCGCTATTGGTAAATACTCTGAATCAACGATTTGTTTGATGTTTTGCTGAAGTATTTCCTCTTTTGTATAACCATAAATTTGAGTTGCCACCGGGTTTACTGATGTAAAGTTACCTTTTAAATCGTGGGTGTAAATAATATCGTTAGCATTTTCTATGAGTTCTCTATATCGCTCTTCTGACTCCCGCAGCGCCTCCTCCGCGCGCTTGCGGTCGGTGCTGTCAATCCAGTTTGCCAGGTAATATTTAAATTTTCCATTTTTTATTATGGGTCTGGAGGTAATTTCAACCCAGAATCGCTCGCCATTCTTCTTTTGAAAAACCTCCTTAAGCCTTACTGCTCCCTTACTCATAGCTTTTTTCAAGTCCTTGGCGGTGCTAGGTAGTGTTTCCTCGGTCCACCAAAGGAATGGAGCCTTCTTACCAATAATTTCAGCGGAAGAAAAACCTGTTAGCTTTTCAAGGGCAGGATTCACATATTTTACTGAAGTATCCGGATTGATGACTAATATAGGATTTGGAGAATTACCTAGCAGACTTGAACCGAATTCCTCACTCTCCCTCAGTGCCACCTCGGCACACATGCGCTCGGTGATGTCTCTGACAATGCTAGTTACATTGACAACCTTACCTTTTTCTTTAATAAAAGTAGTGGTGATTTTTGCGGAAAATGTCTCACCGTTTTTTCTTTTTAAAATCTGTTCAGCATGTACTATCTCTTTTCCCTTTTCCAAGGCGTTTTTCAATTTTTTACCGAAATCCAAGTATTCATTTTTATCCGGATATAAGAACTCCGTGGTTTTACCCACACATTCCTCGGGCTCATAACCGATTAGTCTGAAAGAGTCATTAGTCCACTCGATTACCCTCTCCGGCATCTTAACTGAGAAAACCGCATCCAACATGGAGTTAGTAAGTTTTTCAAGATAATCACGGCTACTCCTCAACGCCTCCTCCGCGCGCTTGCGGTCGGTGATGTCTTCATGCATCACGATCGCTCCAATCACTTCACCGTCTTTTAAGATAGGTACTCCCTTCATATTGAAATAGCCATCAGTTCCCGTCGTTAGGATGGGAAAATATACATCTTTTTGATCAAATGACTCACCTTCAAGTACTCTTTTATATGTATTCGATAAACCTGCCTTTACAATGGTTGGGTGTGTTACAATTTTTTTTCCAATAAAATCTTTTTTGGGTGTTTGACCCTTGGCGATCTGAGTTAAATGATAGGGATTTATATCTACGATTTTGCCATCCTTATCGAGCAAAAGAATTGATGTAGGGGCTGTTTCAAATATATTCTTGTATCGTTCCTTGCTCTCTCGCAGCGCCTCTACCTCGCGCTTGCGCACACCCTCTAATTTTTCAGATTTTGCGATTTGTTTCCTAAGTTCTTCTATCTCTTTTAAAAGTTCCTCTTTTGACCTATTCTCATCTTTCATTATACTCAGCAACCATTTTGGTAAACTTGGCAAATTTTTTTAAACTTTTTTGATCACTTAATATACTGTTATTTCAACTGATTCGGTTTTGGTCACTTTTGGTTTTAAATTTATTATCCCAATCTCAAATTACTTAACATTTATTGATCTTTTGCGATTTATGTAAGGTTCAAATCTTTCTATGCGCTTTTCTTCCTACTCGTAATCGATTGGAATTTTGCGCTATCAATTGTCCTTTCACCGCTAAATTATTCCACACTACGATTTTTTATCATATACTTTTCAGTAAATAAAAGGATTGGGTAAAAAATAGGGCAAAACAGGGAAAAACATAGGGAAAAGGATAGGGAAAAGAATAGGGAAAACCGAAACAAAGATTTAATGAATGTGGCTTGAAGAAAAAATAATTACTACCCGATTTAAATATCGGATTCCTTTTCAAAGATATCAATGAATTTGAAATTTTCTCCATCGAATAATCCTTTATCACTATCTAATTAACTACTCTCCTCATCTCCCTTTTTAGGTTCAGTCGTAGCTGGTTTACTTTCAGTAGTTTGAGCTTGCTCGGTGGTTGGTGCCGGCGGTGAAGCCGGTGCGGTTCCTGGTGGTACCGGTACGCCTTCTGGTGGTGTAGGAGCCGGAGCAGTTGTAGGTGCAGTTGTAGGTGCAGTTGTAGGTGCAGCCTGGGGTTGTTCATAGGCATCACCGGGTAAGTCGGCTGGAAGTTCGGGTTCGGCAGCCGCAGGCGGTGCTTCAGTTACCGGCGGTACTTCAGCGGCGGGTTCTATGGCTGGGGCAGTTTCCGGTGTTACAGGTTCTTCTCCTGGAGGTAT
>CBFDAW010000316.1:0-4706 GCA_965602865.1 uncultured Thermoplasmata archaeon | reverse complement strand
GGAGATGAAGATGTATGGTTAATTAAAACGAATATATATGGAAATGAAGTATGGAATAAAACATTTGATAAAAGAGATTTAGATAGTGGTAATTCAGTCAGGCAAACTCTTGATGGAGGGTATATAATTGTTGGATCAGCAGAATCACGTACTTCTGAAGGGTCTGATATTTGGTTGATAAAAACTAATAATTCTGGCAATATGATTTGGAATAAAACCTTCTCCAATAAAATAAAAGATTGGGGTCATTATATTCAGTCTACAGAAGATAATGGTTATATTATAATTGGAACAATCGAAAATAAAATTAATGAAAAAGATATTTGGTTGATTAAAACTAATGATTCCGGTTATATGGAATGGAACAAAGTTTTTGGAAGAAAAAATGAAGATGAGGGACGCTTTATACAAGTAACCTCTGATAATAAATATATAGCCGTTGGAAGTACAGACCTCCATGGTAATAGAAGAAATGATATTTTGTTATTTAAAACCGATGATTTTGGTAATATAGAATCTGCAGGTAGTTTTATTTCAAATAATCTCCTATTAGGGCAAAAAGCTATTACAATTAACAATTTCAATTTTACTGCATATATCCCAAAAAATACTAGTATTAAAATTCAATTTTCACAAAATAATGAAGATTGGTACAATTCTCATGGCTTTTTAAATAAATGGGATACATTAACAAATTATTGGTATAATTCTATTGACTTAACTCCTCTTGGCTGGAATGGATCCAATTTTTATTATAAAATAAAACTTTCATCTGAAAATATTTTTAATCCTGCTCTTAAAAAGATATATGTTTCATACACTCAAAAAATATCTTTAGAAAAACCAGATTCCGATGGAGATAAAATACCAGATAATAAGGATCTTGATGATGACAATGATAATTATTTGGATGATTGGGAAATTTTTTTAGATACAGATCCAAATAATTTTAATGATACACCAATAGATACAGATAGGGATAAAAAACCTGATGGAGACCTTAATAATTCTCAACCCTGGATGGACTTAGATGATGATAACGATGGTTTCAATGATAAAGATGAATTAGAAGCAGATGCCGATCCAACAAATCCTGATGATTATCCTAAAAAAGATAATAATTTTCAAAAGATTAATTATATGATATATTTAATTTCTGTTTTTATTATTATAATAATATTAATTTTTTTATTTATTATTTTGAAATTAAAAAAGAAAAAGAAATGAATTTTTCATGGTATATAAATTATAGATAATCCAAACATTTTAAAAATATAATGCTATTATCGTGTAACAAATGGGACCGTAGGGTAGCTTGGTCAATCCTTCCAGCTCGGGGTTTCATTACTTATTTCGTAGAGTGTGGATTTGAATAATCCAAGCCAATGATACGGAAAGCTGGAAACTTGGGTTCAAATCCCAGCGGTCCCACATATTTCATTAGTTGTGGTTAACAGCTATACATTTGCAAAATCTATTTTTTTTAATTTTTTTAGATTTATATCTACTTAAAATAATGCTTCCATTGTTAAATAACCGAAATATTTTTAATAATTAATAAAATTTTAAATAGATAATTTCAATATTAACTCGATACTGAATGCCAAAATATTACGGAAATATTGTGTATCGAAAACTCTCACAAAATTGTCATATAAAAATATTTAAATATTTTAAAGCCTTGACTATTATACGCAAAAATCATTTAAGTTGGTTATTATAAATTGTCACCGGTGAGAATAAAAAATTGCCACACCAAAATAAAAAATGCTTTGAAAACAATAGTATATCATTAGCATTTTTTATTTATAATATTTATCTTGTCCTAACAAAATCAAGCATTATTCAAGATACCTTCTGATCTGGTTGTTATTTTCCTGAGAACTAGGTTGGAAGATTTATACAAGATCCGTGACATAATATGCAAATGGAGGATACCTCGAAGTTGCAAGAATCATTTATTTCCAAATTATCTTTTTATTGACAAGTAAAATTTAAAAAATTAGCAAGGAAAGAATAATTATGCGAGGTCGCCGAAAAAATGGTGCGGAGTTCATTAATGCCCTTAGTAGGGTAATTTCACCAGGTGAAGATAGAATATTAAACGTGGAGGAAAAGGTCTCGGGTGAAACTATTTTGATGAATCCTCAAAGACAGATGATCTTGCAATATCTAAGTAAATATCCGTGTAATCATATGAATGGCATTGTTCGTGATTTGGGATTATCATACCCCACAGTTAAATGGCACATCGATTTACTTGTTAGACAGGAATTTGTTTCCTATAAAATTGTTGGGAATAAAAATGTATATTTTCCTTATAATATGATAGCGGAAAAGGATATTGAACTATTTACATTTTTAAACAAAGATAAAGCTAGAATACTATATTTAACGCTAGTAAAAAGACCTGGGCTTACCCAAAAAGAGATTTGTAAGATCTCTAATATGAGCAATCGCACTGTTATATCATATTTAAATGATCTAGAGAAGTATGAATTCATAAAAGTTCGAAAGGATGGAATATTTCGTAAATATTATCCCACTAACCTGATCAATGAATTAATGGATTCATATCGTGATCGGTTGAATAGTTTCAGGAAAGATCTAAAACGTAAACTTATAAAGGACGGGTTAAACCCAGTCATTGTTCGTGCACAAGATAGTCAATTACAGATTCAAATAGGTGATTTGAAGGATAATTCGATATTAAAGATCTTTGCAAACCCTGTTGTTACATTATTGAATAAGGAGACCTAAACTTAAGTTTGAACCCAATAATCTTGATATACTGGGCGGTAATAATAAAGATCAATTCTCACCTAAAATGGGATATGTTGATACCATGGAAAAAATAAAAAGTGGCATTTATGGCTTGAATCCGTTGTTGGATGGCGGTATTAATGAGAATTCAACCACAGTTATAATAGGTCCTACTGGTGCCGGTAAAACTACATTCGCCACTCAATTCTTACGTAAAGGTTTAGAACAAATGAATCCGGGTGTATTTATTAGCTTGGATGAAAACAGGGAACAAATTGTAAAAGAAGCCGTTGAGATGGGGTGGTCTAATATACATCGTTATTTAGATGAAAAGTTATTGCTATTTATTGATGCGTCGGGTAAAAAATTTGCTCAATTCATCCGTGAAGATCTGCCGGATTTCATTCAGAAATGGGAGGGGGCGAATGCACGAATCGTGATCGATCCATTAACACCGGTCATGTGGGCGGTCAAGGATAAATATGAACAGCGTGAACTTCTTTCTTTTTTATTAAAAGAAACACGCCGGATCGGTACCGTGGTGTGTACGTTGGAAGAACACGGTTCTGAACCTAATCTCTCTGGCTCGGAAGTCATAATTCCTATGTATCTGTCAGATTGTGTGATCCATCTGCGATATGAACTATTGGGTGATACTGAAAAACGTGCACTTAAAATCATTAAATGCCGCTGCAGCCGTCATAGTAAATTTCTACACAATTATAAGATAATCCGTGGTTTGGGTTTAATGATCCAGCGGCATCCGCTGGAGATCAAAGGCACTAAAGAGATTCCAAATAAATTGAAGAAAGAGCTGGAGAAAAACTTGAAATTACCTAAACGAGAATATGCCGAGTTCTTGAAAAACTTAGACTATCTTATTGACGATGATTTCGCAGGATTAAAATATAGAGAGATTGCTGACAACATATTACAAGAGTTAAGCGAATAAATAGAACCGGTTTTTTATCCTAGCGTTTTTTTGATGCATAGTGTTTTTTATTGGGGTAGATAGTAATATTTAAATACAGCACCTTTATTCATTCCATTAAGTGAGATTATTATGATTTGGATGCAGCTTATGTTTATATTCACACTTTTCTTAATGTTCATAATTCCACAACTAAGTTCATTTACTCTTGTGGCTAAAGCTGAAAATAGACTAATCCTTTGGCCAGAATACTTTGACAATTCCTTATCCAAACGCCATGGTCGTCGTGTCCGGCGTAAATTAGCAACCTCATCACCAACCGTGGAGGATATCGCAAAAGCCGCTAAAAAATTGAAATTGAACCCTAAAATTGAACATGAAAAATCATACCCTGGCAGATGGTGGCGTAAAACAGGTCGCGTTTTGGTTCAAGCAACGGATAAAAAGACCAAGATAATTAGACGTATTGCAATTGTGATGAAAAAATCCAAGAAGTAATAAAATACTTCATAGATATTGGATGAATTGCCAAAGAAGCGATTGCCAGAGTAACAATAACCTAAGAAAGCTCTATTTATCCTGTAAAGTCTCTACTTCATTAACGAGCCGTTTACCAGCTGCCACACTATCAATGGAATGAATAACTCCACCCACGGATTCAATGGCATTAACAACGTCGTCAAAATGTATGTCCTCTCCTTCAACAGTGATTTTAATAGTTTCCGTATCCTGGTCTACCTCATCTAACGAACAATTTACCCCCGAAACACCTTTGGTTACACTCACACGTTTGGAAAGCTCTACAATCGTAGGTTTATGCGGTTTTAAAACATCCAATACGAGTCGTCTTATCCTACTAACCATAGTGTAAATTCTCTCCTAACCTGATTTTGGTTTCGTTCTTTTTATTAGAATAAAGGATGTAATATTAAAATATTTTGATTAAATCGAAATTACTAATTGAGGCTGACTAACAATCAATAAACAGCGTCCTATGAATTTTTCATTGTAG
>CBFDAW010000315.1:0-4707 GCA_965602865.1 uncultured Thermoplasmata archaeon | reverse complement strand
AATTTTCATTAAGCAATTGAAAAATAAAATATAGTCCCTTTATGAAAAATAAACTAAATGCAATACAAATGGGTAGAATTTTTACTACTTTAGTTTTAAGAAGTGAATAGGATGAAATAATTATCATAATAACAGAAAATCCAGTTATTCCTATTGCTAATGCAAAATCAATTGACTCCATGATATGCCCTCCATTTTTAATTAGGTAGTGATTTTATTTATAAGTCTTGTGGTTCATCTTTCGAACTGTTCTATACTTGAACCACATCATTTATATTTATTTTAGGTCCATTATATAATATACGAAAAATTGAACTCTTGGGAGGCAGGAATTTGAAGAATTCAACAGTTTTAATCGTATTGACAGTAATAATACTATTTATTTTCTCGGTAATACCTGCATCGGTGGTTTCCAAACCAATAGATAAAGACCCACCAGTTAAAAAGATGGACCCACCGGATGGAATGGTTACGAATATTAGTGCAACGATTTCTCCGCCAATATTAGATGGAATTATTAGCGTATCCGAAAACTGGTACTCACACGATCACATAGGTAATGCGTGTGTTGCGATAGATCCAAATCCAGTTGCTAAAGTTTACATGACCGTAGAAATCGATTCTAATGGAACTTATAAATATCTATGGATAGGCATAGATATGATCTCTCCGAATTACTTAGAATCCGGTGACGGTCAGTGGTTGCGTATCGACTGGGATCAGGACGGTGTTTTGGATTATGAAGATCATACCGGGTGGAACGAATCGGATGGTGATGATTCAACCTCTGGTGCCGAATGGATGATACCCTGGGGTACCGTACGAGTTAACCCCAGTAAAACACCCTATCAAATGAATTTTAGTTTAATAAACAACAGTTTCGATATTCTCATTCATATTGAAATTTATGGTTATAATGGAACCTCTGAATATGATGACGACGAGGATGAAGAAGAAAAACCTGAGGAAGATGATGAGGGAGAAGATAACGGAAACGAAACTAATGGAAATAATAAGAAAGATAAAGTGAATAAAACCAAGGGATACGAGAAAGACAAAAAGAACAAAAAAAGGTCTATAGACAAGGATGATTCGTGCGAAGCTAATAAGACAAATAATAAGACAAGTGAGAGTGCAACCTTCCCGCCCAGACCAAATGCCGGTCCATTTATATCCATCACAATTTGTGCCTGGAAGATACCAGATGTGTGTGAGTTTGATGATGACGATGATGACGAATACGACGCGGATGATGATAGGGACGACGACGATGAGGAAGACGACGATGATGAGGACGAAAATGATGATGATAAGTGCAAGAATGATAAGGATAAAGAGGACAAATCAAATAAAAATGGGAATTCAAAAGGAAAAACCAATAACAGCAATAAAAGTGACGAGGAAAAGAATAAAATCGACTCAGATAAACCGCCAAAGAAGAAATCAACTGAAATGGAGTTCGGAATATTTGCTGGTGATTATCTTTATTTTGAATATAACCTTTCTTTGGAATTACTAGAAAATATCAAAATGTATAATACAAGCGTATTTGAAGGTATGCATATATTAAATGCTAGTTTCAATAAACAGCATGAATCAAATAATCTTTTCAAAGGCGATGGTAGTGGAGCGAAGTTATTAGGGCATGATAATCCAGTAGCACTAGTTCAAATTCTAGCAAGAAACAATATAACCATAATATTGAACATAACCGAAGGTTGGACTACAGCTCAAGACAACGGAAATGTGACGCTTAAAAAAGATAATATGAGTGTGTTATTACGCTTATTGGGAAGGCCTATTTCTTCATATACAAAAGTAACCAATAATCAGGTAATCGTGGTCATGGTCAAAGGCAGCCAGTTACAGCTTCGGGTGGCGAATGTATCAGCCCTTAAAAATAAATCTGAGTATCCTGGCTGCATATGGTTTGAAGAAACACAAAATGTAATATTCGATAATATCGGCTACGAGATTCTTGGAGCTGACGCAACCATTACGGGTTCAGTTGAGGCACCAAACACTCAGATAAATACTTATTTAGATGGATTTGATGTAGATATTAATAAAATAGAAAGTAATAGTGTATCCTTTGTTTTGACCTCGAAGTCAGAATCGGGGAAGATGGTTGCGGTATCAATTCTAAAAAAAACATTACTGTTACCAGAAAATACTGAGGTTTTTATGATCTTGAATAATAAAGTTTTACCGGAGGTCAAGGAATTAGCTGAATTAACCGCTGATGAATCAGGATTTCATAGAGTTTCTGATGAAGATGGAGAACAGATACTACTTTCGGTCTCGGAAGTCTCTACCCAAGAAATCACTATACGATTTATCCCTGAGGTTGATACTACCCCACTGGCTGAGCCGTGGACATTGTGGGATTTTGCGATTGTATTTGCAATATTAATTGTAATCATAATTGCAGGCATGTACATGTATGTTTCAAGGCGAGAGGATTAAAAAATATTGAGTAAGCTAATTTTCGTTGAAAAGGATAACTCAGCCAAAACCAGCTCTAGCCTTAAAACCATTTTAGTTTTCTATCTATTAATAAATGCGATGAGTAATAAATAATTTTACTTATCAGGTTAAAAATTACATTCTGTTAATTGATAAATTAAATTAGATAATTCTCCCCCATGAACATAGTGAATAGATTTTACCCTTCATACTCCACTTACTCTAACTATCTTCTAAATTTGATTATATTAAATATAATATTTGGTCGAGTAGCGCGGGGGAGTTTCACCCCCACGCTCTCACAGAACCGGACGTGAACCTCTCGATTCATCCGGCTCTTATTGCCCAGCCATTTATTTTCAGTTGACTGCTAGTATACCAACAGGTTTGGTTCCTTCTTCTTAATCCTGTTCAGCCATTTCGTCGCCCGTCGTTGACTGCCCTTCATCCTTTTATACTTCCGAATTGCCCATTTGACCAATTTCCAATCAATATGGTTCAATATAGGATGGAGTGCTGATTTACAATAACTTCCATAGTAATTAATCCACCCTAAGATTATCGGATTGATGCTTCGGGCAATCTCCTCTAATGTACTTCTTGTTTGCCTATGTAATCGCCAGTCCCGAATCTTTTGGTACATCCCTTTAATAGCTGTTTTACTTACTGCTGGATTGAAGCCTAAGAAAAGTTTTCCATATTTACTCTTTGCCTTTCGTGGACGAAATTCAAAGCCCAAGAAGTCAAATTTCTCGTTCTCATAGTTTCCTTTGCGCTTACTATCCTTGCAGTATACTATCTTCGTCTTTTTGGGATGCAGTTCTAATTTGAACTCTGCTAACCGTTCCTTTATCTGGGTCTTTATCCAGAGTGCTTGTTTCTCGCTGCGACAATGTACTATGATATCGTCTGCATACCGTTCAAAAGGTATTGTCGAGTAGTTCTTTTGCATCCATTCGTCAAATGCATAGTGCAAATATAGGTTAGCAAGTAACGGACTTATCACACCACCTTGTGGTGTACCTTTGGTTCGTTGGCAGAGTGTTCCGTCTTCTAGCTGAGCTGGGGCTTTTAACCATCTTTCTATGTATAATGTTATCCATTGGCAATCTGTGTGTTTCTTGACTAGCGTCATTGTAATCTCATGATCAAGGTTATCAAAGAATCCTTTTATGTCTAAGTCAAGAACCCAGTTATTCCGCCAGCACCTTTCTCTGGCCTTTCCAACCGCCTGTATTGCAGATTTTCCCGGTCTATACCCATACGAATCCGAATGAAAATGTGGTTCGATACTTGGTTCCAAGTATATCTTAACCACCATTTGTGCAATTCTATCCGCAACGGTAGGAATTCCTAATTTCCGTTTCCGGGTTTCATCCTTATCTATTTCCACTGCCCTAACTGGTGGTGGAAAATAACTGCCAGAGGACATCCTGTTCCAGATTTTGTAGAGGTTGTTCTCTAAATTCTTTTCGAAGTCTTCCAAGGATACGGCATCTACACCAGCAGCACCTTTGTTTGCTTTTACTCGTTTATATGCATCCCCAACTATTTTTGTGGAGATACTAAATGACTTTGCCTTATTCATATAGCTCCTACCAATAATTTATTTTACTTGGTTGACCAATCAATAAGACTGGACAATACAACCCCTTTGCTCCATTTCCATTACAGAAAGTTCATTGCTACTACGAGTTGTTCCGCCCCTGTGCCCTGCATCGGTACTCTGACTCTAATGGGGCTTCCACTTGAGTTTCTCCCTTATCATCAGGGCAACAGGTTCCCACGTTCTTCACAAGAGCCAAGTCCAAGTTCACGCCACCTCTATGCCGGACGCCGCTCAGACAGTAAACAGGTATCTTCTGAGCTTATCCTAGAATAAATTGTGCTTCTAGTTTTGACATCGTAAAGAGGTTTACGACACCTCGTCGGTGGTTCATTTTCATTCGTCTCCTTGGACCATATCTGACACGGTCACTGCCATGCCTTTTCCTCAACACTCACCACAATGGCTCTTAACCAATGCAGCTTGAGGTGATTTGGAGCCTACTCCTGCACGTCGACTCCAAGGGGGCTACCCTCATCTCTTGTACAGCCTCGTGGCGCACACAATTCTCCCCCCATGAACGCAGTGAATAAATTTTCTACATTATTCGCAACTCCCCACAATTTTCTTCTAGCTTAGTAATACTAGACCATTCTCCCCCGTAAAAGCGTGCCGAGTAGGTGGGGGATGGCGCC
>CBFDAW010000314.1:0-4710 GCA_965602865.1 uncultured Thermoplasmata archaeon | reverse complement strand
AAACCTCAGGCATCCCACCGGCACGTCATCGTTCAGGGAGACCATTAAAAACACTGGCACAGCGGCTTAAGGGAAAGGAGGGACGATTTAGGTCTAATTTATCAGGTAAGCGTGTGAACTTTTCAGCACGGACAGTGATTTCACCCGACCCATTGCTTTCTATTAATGAGGTCGGTATCCCGCTAGAAGCTGCTAAGGAACTGACCGTTCCAATAAGGGTTAACCATTTTAATATTGACATTTGCCGAGAGATGGTCGCACAGGGACCTAATATCTACCCAGGTGTAAATTATGTGATCCGCACGGATGGTCATAGGATTAAGGTGACGGAGAAGAATGCCGAAACTTTACAGGAGAAATTAGAACCTGGATTTAGAATCGAGCGACATTTGATTGATGGCGATATAGTACTTTTCAATCGTCAACCATCATTGCATCGAATGTCCATGATGGCTCATGAAGTACGGGTGATGCCATTTAAGACTTTTCGACTGAACCTCTCGGTTTGCCCGCCATATAACGCGGATTTTGATGGTGATGAAATGAACTTGCATGCACTCCAGAGTGAAGAAGCGCGTGCAGAAGCAAAGATCTTGATGCGCGTTCAAGAACATATTTTATCACCACGTTTTGGCGGTCCTGTCATGGGTGCAATTCATGATCATATTACTGGAATTTATTTATTTACCCACGGTAACAAATTATTTACTAATAATAATGTAATAACACTTCTATCCAGCATGAATATCAATTATATCCAGAAACTTACCAAACCCGCTAGGATTGATAAAAAAACTGGGAAGCGATATTGGACCGGGAAACAAATTTTTAGTTTATTGTTACCCCCTGACCTTAATATAGATTTCCGATCATCTATCTGTCAGAATTGTGATGAATGTAAAGGTAAGGATTGCCCATATGATTCGTTTGTAAAAATCAGAAACGGTAAGCTGATTACGGGTACTATTGATGAGCGTGCAATTGGTGCGTTCAAGGGTAAAATCCTAGATAGGATTACACGGGATTATGGTTCCGAAACTGGCAGGCTGTTCTTGGATGGTGTTACAAGATTGGCGGTAGGTGCTATTTCACAAATAGGATTTACAACGGGCATAGATGATGAGGATATACCCACAGAAGCAACGAAAGAGGTAAATACGGTACTATCCGATGCCGCAAATTTAGTCGATGTGCTGGTTGATAAGTATAACAAAGGTTTATTGGAGCAATTACCCGGTCGATCCTTAGAAGAGACCTTGGAAGTAGAAGCTATGAAAGCACTTTCCCGTGCTCGTGATACCGCGGGTAACATTGCAGGTCAACACCTGGGGTTGGAAAATTCTGCGGTATTAATGGCAAAATCTGGGGCACGTGGGTCAATGTTGAACCTAACTCAAATGGCAGGATCTGTTGGTCAACAGGCGGTGCGCGGCGAACGAATTAGCCGTGGGTACCAAAATCGAACACTGCCTCATTTTAAGAAATACGATCTTGGCGCTAAAGCAAAAGGTTTCGTTAAGTCTAGTTATAAAGAGGGTCTTTCTCCCACAGAGTACTTTTTCCATAGTATGGGTGGTCGAGAGGGGTTGGTAGATACCGCGGTTCGTACCTCCCGGTCGGGATACATGCAGCGCAGGTTAATAAATGCGCTGGAAGACCTAAAGGTCATGGGTGATGGGACCGTCCGAAATACTGCGAATAATATAATCCAGTTCGATTACGGTGACGATGGTGTCGACCCAACTAAAAGCGTTCAGGGGAAAGCCGTTGACTTTGAAAAGATAGTAAGCAAAATATTAGGTTTTGAAGCTGATGAGGTAAAAAGCATCAATAAATTAAAAGAATCTGAACATTTTGGTTATGGAGAGCGCGATTTTGAAATTTCAGAGGTTGAACCAGAAGTTGAAGATATTGATGAAGGTGACGTACTTTAAAGAATATGAAATTCCGAGGTGAGCCTATGAAAAAAGAAGATCCCAAAAATAAAAAAAGTAAGAAATCAAAAAGGGATAAGGCAGTGAAAAAAACCGACAAGAAAAAAGCAGTGAGTAAAAAATCAGAGAAAAAAACAACTACGAAAATTGATAAGAAATCAAACTTAAAAGCCTCACCCGGCGTGAAGCCCGGGATCATTTTTACGGTATCTGATCCGGATATATTTTCCTCTTATTCCGACATGTTAAATTTAAAAGAAATGGCATGGTATGGTGTAGCGTTTTCAATTGAAAGGAAAGATTTGGACTTACCAATAAATGCCTATGTAAATGTTAAAGGTAAAGGAGTGAAGTACAAATTCACAATAAATGAAATAACTACTAAACAAAAGCCATTTAAACACAAAGAACAAACGTTAATTCCTGAGACGTCTCGGGATATTGAGAATTCAACATATTTTAAGATTTCCAATCTAAATTATTTTTCCAGATTTTCAAAATTAAGTGATTTCAAAGATTTAGACAATAAACCGGTAAAAAAAATCCAGGATTTTATTCAAGTGAAGGATAAGCTCCCTTCTGGAATTTCATTATCAATAAAATCAGAGAAAGGCAAAGCAAAAAGTAAGAAACAAAAATCTGGCAAAGTAAAAGACGAGGAAGTGGAAAAGCCAATAAAATATAAGGCCATCCCCATAAGAACTATTCGATCTACCCTTGAAAAAATTGTCAAGAAAAACAAGATCAAAGTCCAAGACTCAGAGCTCTCTAGATTGGGTGAAAAGTTTTATGGTTTACCCTTAAAAGAGAATGAATTGAAGGATATATTGAAAACATATCAGTTGAGCTATGAAATCTCAAAAGAAGAAAAAAACAAATTACTCCCCTCACAAATAGATAATATAGTAAATCTGACAGTCCACCGTAATATATCAAAAGCTCAAATGAAAAAAATATTCAAGTTAATTCTTGAAGGTGTGGACATCGCTCAAATAGACCCACATGAATCAGCGGGAATATTAGCCGCCCAATCAATTGGAGAGCCTGGGACTCAGATGACCATGCGAACTTTCCATTATGCAGGGGTGGCGGAGATTAATGTAACTTTAGGTCTGCCAAGATTAATCGAGATCGTGGACGCACGTCGTTCACCGAGCACACCACTGATGGAAATACATCTTGAGAAAAATATTAGAAAAAATATGTCAGAATTAGAGCGCATAATTTCAGAGATAGAAATGACACGGTTAATCGATGTGGCTGATTTAGAGATTGATATTCCAAATATGAATATAAAGATCATACCATTGCCCGATAAATTAAAACATAAATATATTAATTTAAATGACCTAGAGAATAAATTGCGAAAAGAGCTGCGGTATGATATTGAGCGTGAGGATGAAATATTTACTATTGTTACATCGGAAAATTCGTATAAAGCTTTACAGACTATGCTGGACCAAATCAGAGATATTAAAATAAAAGGAATTAAAGGCATAGATCGGGCAATAATTCGTGAAGAGCCGGAAGGATTTGTAATTTATACGGAAGGTTCCAATCTAGCCGAGGTACTAAAGTTAGAGGGCGTGGATTCAACCCGAACCACAACAAATGGAATCGTGGAAATATTTGAAGTGCTGGGTATTGAGGCGGCTAGAAATGCGGTCATTTACGAAGCATCACGGACACTACAGGAACAGGGATTAACCGTGGATATTAGGCATATAATGTTGGTAGCCGATGTTATGACCTGCGACGGAGAAGTAAAAGCGATCGGTCGCCATGGTATCTCTGGTAAAAAATCTAGTGTTCTAGCCCGTGCTGCGTTTGAGATCACAAGCACGCACCTATTACAGGCGGGAATTATTGGTGAAGTGGATAACCTCGCCGGTGTTGCAGAGAACATCATCGTTGGTCAGCCGGTCACGCTGGGGACCGGCGCAGTTAATCTCATTTATAAACCTAATAAATAGTAGGCAATTAATTATCCAAGGATATACTTACAACTTAAAGTAAAAATAAGGAGGAGATATCAAAATGGATATAAATAAGGCATTACGCACAGCGATCTCAACTGGTAAAGTATATTTTGGTATTGAAGAGTCTCGAAAAGCATTGAAAAAGGGCGATGCAAAGTTGGTTATTGTAAGTTCGAATTGTCCTAACCAATTTAAAGAAGATTTAAATAAATATAAAAAATCCTCAACATATGATTATAATGGTACTAATATCGAATTAGGTTCAGCCTGTGGAAAACCATTTCCAATATCGGTTCTTACAGTAGTTAGACCTGGGAAATCTAACATTATGCAATTAAAATAAGAATAGAAATGAGTAATTAAATACAAATGGAAGAATCTGTAATGGCAGCGATAAAATTAACCGACCAGACATTGAGATACATTACCTTTTTCGAGAACTTAACAAATACCCGCGTCAAAGATTGTCTTGAGCGGTTCGGTACGATTTATTTTATTGTGGATAAGGGACAATTTCACAAAGCAATAGGTCGAAACGGGTTAAAAATCAAGCATTTGAGAGGTAGTTTACACAAGAATGTAAAAATAATTGAATATTCACCACACATTGAGACATTTATCAGGAATATCTTCCGTGAATTCTCAATAAAAGAGATTACCATCGAAAATAGTAGTGACGGAAAGAATAAAATTGCAAATGTAGTTGTTAATTTAAGTGATAAAGGAAAGATCATAGGATTAGATAGTAAGAATCTAAAGATTGCCAAAGAGATTGTTAATAGACATGAGAAAATAGA
>CBFDAW010000313.1:0-4715 GCA_965602865.1 uncultured Thermoplasmata archaeon | reverse complement strand
TTGAGCTCATTATGAAATATTATAAGATATATCGTGCATATGTCCGGGGAAAGGTGAACAGTTTCCAGTTGAATGATCCGAATATCTCCGAAGCCAAGAAAGAAGAAGCGAAAAAAACTGCTCGGAAATATTTCGAGTTGGCGTATTCATATATAAAATAAGTAATAGGAAGTATAATAATGCATGAACCATTTGAAATGTTTGTTTCTGAGACTCTGGATCCTGATACTGTTCTGATCATGTGCGGATTACCGGGTACTTGGAAGACCGAAACATCTGAAGAGATCTCCAAGCTTAAGGGTTATTCCATCCTTAGAACGGACCTGATTCGGCTCGAGGTTATGAAAAACGAGGATATTTTCGATGAGAAGGTTGCCTCGAACATGAATAAACGTAATTTGGTCTATGACGAGATGTTTAAGCGTGCCGACGAGCAGGTGAAAAACAAACCGGGAGTAATCCTCGATGCAACATTCGTGACCCAGGAACTGCGGCGGCGGGCTGCGTTTGTTGCGGCGAAAAATAATGCGAAATTTGTAATACTACAAACCTCCTGTCCCCACGAAGTTTCTATTAATCGGATCCTACGACGATCAAAGGAGGACTATGAATCAAATGCAATCACCGAACAAGCTTACCTGAATAATAAAAATAAGTTTGAACCGGTAGATCTTGATGACCTGAAGACGCTGCATCCAAGTCTTCAAATTCTTCATTTTATCGTGGATACTACCGAAGATGCGGCAGAAAAATGGTTTATAATTGATAAGGTTAGTAAATAGACTGAAAAGGTGTATTATCCTATATTATATCTTTTAAAAATTTCCAAGACCCCCTCGTCGTAATCACGTTCACTAACGAAATCGGCTGATTGTTTTAGTATTTGCAGAGCATTTCGTGGTACGCAGAATAACCCGCCGGAGGATCGGACATATTCCCCGATTTCCAAATCATTCATACTGTCGCCAATATATATTGATCGAAATAACTCTAATGTTTTTAAACGCCGAACTAACGCCTTAAGGCCATGTAATTTATCAACGCCATTGGGCATAATATCTATTGAGGCGGATGAATACGTAAGATTTATTTTAAAATCGGTCAGTTCCGGTTTAACTTGGTCATACATTTCTGTAATCTGAGCTTGGGTGAATTCAACACCCGAGGAGAAGCCCTTTAGATACAAACTTACCATATATCGTTTTGCACTGTCAAATTCTGCAAATTCTAAAATATTCAATTCTAATAAACGCTCTCTAATTGGCTCCGGGTCATATCCTGAAAGATCAAAGGTGACATGTTCATTATCACCGTCAAAAATGCAGCAGCCATTTTCTGAAATCACCGGAGAATTTGTAGTAAGCCCCCAGCGGGCTTTGAAATTCTGGATATATGTAAGGTCACGCCCTGAACATAGAACGATTGCAAATCCAAGCCTCTCCAGATCCCTTAATTTGGTCTGTAAGGCTCTATTTTCTTTCCCCGCATCGCCTCTGGGATTTGTAATCGTGCCTTCTATATCGAGTATTATGGTGTCAAACATATGTAACCGATAATATTAAAGGTAATTTTAAACATTGTTCCGAATTAAATAGAATTATAGGCTAACAATTGAAATCAGGCTCGAAAAACCTCTGAATTTAACACTCCACCCTAACCCGCCAGTGCCAATCAAGTTAAAAGAATTTAGCGATAATTTCTAATAGGTATATTATTATATCATTCGTAGATATTACACAACTATAAAAATTTAATAATTTAATTAATGTATATAATCATGAAACCCGATAGACTTTATTTTAAAATGTGATTATAATGCCAGATATAAGTTACCTAAAATTATTGGTGCCAACTGCAGGTCCTGCACCGGCGAAGGAAAAAGCTGAATATATCATGAAACTCGCCAGTCGGCTTCGGGCTAAAATTGTTGCGTTACACATTGTAAAAAATCGAGAAGATAAGGAGAAATGTGACCAAGGTAACGAAGCCCTACGAATTCTTGAAGACACCGGGATACAGTATAATGTAAATGTAAACACATACCTGGCGGAAGGAGAGTTATTGCCCACTATTATAAAATATGCAGAGGAGCATGAAGCTGATTTAATAGTAATGGGTGGAAGCGAAGATGGAAGGATGATTGCGGAATGGATAGTTTCTGACCTTCGGTATAATACTGATTTCCCCGTAGTAATTGCCCCACCGGGATTTGTAACCATTGCGGATGGGATCTAAACCAAAAGATTAATTACAAATATTAAAATGTACTATCATATAAGAAGTGAGCATTATGAAGTTATTAGTTCCCACAGCGGGTCCAAAACCAGCTCGTGAAAAAGCCGAATATATTTCTAAATTGGCTTGTAGTCTCGAGGCGGAAATGGTTGTTTTACATATTGTCCAGAAGGATAACAAAGAAGCAGGTAAAGAAGCTTTTAATATCTTTGAAAATCAGTGTAATAAAGAAAAAATTAAAATAAAAACAATCATAGAAAAAGGAAAAGTGGTACCCACCATCACAAAAGTGGCAAAATCGGAGGATGTGGACCTAATCGTAATGGGTGCAAGTGAAGGTCGAGTAGTAGCTAAGTGGCTAGTTGCCGATGTCCTGGAGCGATCGACGGTACCGGTTGTTATTATCCCCATGGGTTTTGAGCATATATTGGATTGATTGGATTTTAAAAAAAAAGTTTTTTTCAATTATCCGCCGGCAATAATATTAATTGTATTTACCTGTGCGTTATCTGGAACTTCGAATGAACCATATTGTTTTTTTAAGATAGGTTTACCGTTTATTTTTACTAATACGATCGGGAAATCGTAGTCAAGGTTATTTAAAATCTCTTCCACGGTCAACCCAGGCTGCCATTCTTTTTTCTCGCCATTCACTGTAATCACGATTTACTCTCTCCGAAAAGATTGTTGTTATGGTAAAATCCCGGGACATACCAATACTGGAAATGCCAATTAATCAATTGATATTATCCATCCAGCTTTATAAAATTTACTATCTCCGGAATATCAAGCCCCAAGCGTTTAAGGGTATCCATTGTGGGTACACCATTATCATCCCAGCCGCGGCGCTTGTACACCGCATCAATTAATTTCTCATACTGCTCCTCGCGGTGCTTCCGCAGTATTGTGACCTTTTCGTCAGTTGATTTATTAGTGATCTCCATGCCTAATTCCGACAGCTGCTCGTCATATCGTTTTGCTCGTGATTTATATTCCTCCACGGTCACCGGTCCCGCCGACCGGTATGGTATTGCATCCTGGGCACGCGTGCCAAACCCTAGACGATAGCAAAATAACCGCTGAAGATTATACACGCGCTCCGACATAGTAATTAACTCTTCCTCTGTAGCAGAACGACCGGTCACAGAAGAATAGTATTCTGAATACCACTGCACATGTTTGATTACCTTAGCTGGCTCAGGAGTATCGTTATTATCTTCCGGGACGATATCATTCCATGGTAATTTACACAGCCCATTTAGCCCGAACCAGGTGCGGAACATGGGGAACCAGTGTAAGGCTTCTGCCTTTTGTTCGAAAGTCGGCATGAAATTATGCACCATATCAAGAAAGATTAACCACGCCTCATCGTGCTGTGGTCCTTTTAATGCAAGCCCGTAACCGCCTTGTTGTGCCAACGATTCCTTGGTGATATACTCTGAATACTCTAACCCTTTGGCTTCCATGCCTATGTCTTGTAGAAAAGCAGCATCAGCATTACAATTCTTAATAAAAAATTGTTTTAGAAACCGAATGCCTTTCCCCACCAGCGCCCCAAAGCCCTCACCACGCGCCAGTTGATGGATTATTTCCAATGCAGCGTCGGAATTACCGAACTCCAGCTTCAAACCACCGGTAACCTCATCATCGATGATCCCACGCTCGTAACATTCCATTACAAATGCGGTTGTGGTCCCGACCGAGATCGTATCCAGGCCATAAGTATCACAATAGAAATTTGCTTCTATTACGTAATCAGGGTCAAAAATACCGCAGTTACTACCACAACCGGCGATCGTTTCATACTCTGGGCCATCAACAAATACTTTCTCGTTCTTATGCGGTCCACTCTTAAGTTCAAAATCCTTTACACCATGCGAGCACGCCACTGAGCACCCGATCCAGCAGCCGTCAAACCCGGGATCAAACTTTTTACGGTAGACCTCTTGACCTAGTTTAGGCGCATCATCATGGGCGCCATATTGGTAATTGTTGGTCGGTAGCAAATCATAATCGTTCATGACGGTAACTAAGAAGGTTGTACCTACTTTTGCCATCTCATGCTGTTTCGGATCGAGTTCGCGTATCTCTGATGAATGTGCCCTGGCAACGGTTTTTAAATTATCTGGGCGGGCGGGGTTATTTGAAGTTAGACCGACCTTTGAATATTTAACCACGATTGCCTTAATCTTTTTATCCCTGAACACTGTTCCTATTCCACCACGACCAGCTTGTTTGAATCTGACCTTTTTACGCCCTGCATCGTACCATGAGGAATTCAAACAGCCAAAGTATGAATTTTTTCCACCTATGCCTGAAGATAAAACCGTGATTGCTTTTTTATTATCATCTGCATATTTTTCTGTTAATTTTTCCCCTAAAATATGTGATTTGTCAGGTAACTCAGTTTCTTTTTCTATTATAATTTTACCGGTATCGCCATCGATGATTTGCCCGCATACCTTACCATCGAGCTTCAT
>CBFDAW010000312.1:0-4716 GCA_965602865.1 uncultured Thermoplasmata archaeon | reverse complement strand
AGCGTACTCTCACCTCAAACGATTGATTTTAAATAAAATTCGTAGTGTACTTTCACATCATATTCATATCTGCTTTTCAGCATAATTCTACTCAAATTAGCTTCCCAGGCGTCTAAAATATGCACAATCTTGCAAAAAGAGCCTAATCTAGGCGTTCTTATCATATTTTCCTTTACCCTTATCTATTAAAATTTTAACCTTAGATTTTTCTAAGAACTTTTTCAACATCCGATAACCTTTTTCATAGTCGAGGTTTGCATACATGATATGTAAAATCGGATGTGTTACACCATGCCATTCCACATGTCCCTTTAACATTAGCCCCTTTGAATGTGAAGTAACTCGAAGATGGAATTGTTTTCCATTATTCAGATAAATATGTCCGCTCGCAACCTGGTTCGGATATTCGTATTGATTCGGATGGTTGATCTCACAGCCCCAGCCCGCCATGAGCTTAATTATTCCGGATAATGGTAGATTAATCACAATATCAGTATCATAATTTTCATCAGAATAAATAGGATTTAATTTTATCCTGAATTTATGCGCCCATCTCAACATGAACTTAGGCATATGAATTTTAATCGTGTCCTGAACCATTATGACCGTCACCGAATATTTTCTATATAATTAAATACAGATACTTTTAAATATTACAGTAAAATTTGTACAAATTAATACTTATAGTCAGAAATGTTTATATTCAATATAAATAAGATTATATATTGAAATATTCGATAATTATCATTGATAATAATAACTTTCGGTGGAACTGAAATATGAAATTTAAATTATTTAAATTTTCAAGAGTAATCTCATTAGTTCTTTTACTATTATTAATGAGCCTCGTATTCTTTTCAATAGCACCGCAAGGGGTTTTAGGTCAGGGCGATTCATCGGTGCCCGAGGCGTCCTTGAGCCCGGTCTCGGGTACGGATTACATCACCACCCGCCAGGGCAAAACTGCAGTTTACAGCTTGATCTTGAAGAACCAAGGCACGCAAAAAGAGAGCTTTATCATCAATATAGAATCCCCGTATAGTTGGGAAGTAGATGTAAGCCCCCAGACCGGTGTGGGTTTGGACGCGGGGGATACTGAGGAAATTCGCATTAGCTTTCAAATCCCCGAGAGCTTGCGCAAGGATGATTATCAATTTGATGTCGTGGTAAAATCGCGAGGGTTTAATGCCGGGCAAACCACCATACATGTGGTGGTCTCCGACAAGGAGGTAATCATAACCGCCGCTTTAAAGCCCATTCTCATTATAAAATCCTCAAAAGAAGATCTTGGCAGGTTATCGCCGGGTCAACGGATCGATATAGAGGTTGAAGTTAAATGTTATGTATTATCCGCCGAGGTCTATTTAGAGCATAGGTTGTTTAAAATCATGGGGTCCGGGTTATCGGCCGAGAGAAATTTAACGGTCTCCCTTGAGCCAGAGAATAAATATATTAGCAAGGGTAAATCTTTTGTTTTTACACTTACCATTGAATTCCCCAAGGAGTTTAACACACGAGCAAACTACAACTGCCAGCTTCAGTTGATGGCAAAAGCGGCGGGGCACGAACCAATTACAAATCCCGTGATTCTATCATTTGTAATAGCTCATGAACCTGATCGGAATCTTTTAATCTCAATTTTAGAAAACCCTTTGGCAATGGTTGGGATTTCAACGATGATATTGGTGGGCGTCATTGGTGCGGCGATTAGCAGTCATGAAGCAGGTAAATTCTGGTTCTTATCAGCATTATTCTTACCTTTATATACCAAATTGCATAAGAACAAGATCCTGGACCATTTTACTCGTGGAAGGGTTTATGAATATATCCGGAACAATCCGGGTGTGCATTACAGCGAGATCAAACGTGAGTTAGAGTTGAACAACGGTAATTTGACGTATCATCTCCATACCTTGGCACGTGAGGAACTTATTAAATCCCGAGTTAATGGCAGATTTAAGGTCTTTTTCCCGACCGATGTGAAGATACCCGCCGATATGGAGCCACAAATTACCAGCTTTCGAAAACGAATTTTAGAAATAATCCGGCACCACCCCGGGATCTCGCAAAAGGAGCTTGGGTTAAAATTACCCACGAAAAAACAACGCACGATAAGTTACCATATTAAAACCATGTCACGCGAAGGTGTAATTAGGTTGGAGAAGGACGGGAGGGAAACCAAGTGCTACATTAGAGATAAGATAATCGATATTAAACAGGATATCGGTGTTGATGAGAAGATATCAGAAACCGAAGAATATTCACATAGACATCTGGATAAAGATTCAATATTGAGGCAGATCTAAAGAGAGAATTCCACCAGTCTACTGATTGATGGTAGTGTAATTCTCTCTTATAAAAACCCAAGAAAAAAATCCATAGGTTTTTTTCAAGGTCATAAAATTCAGCATACTTTTAAAATTTGAGAATTTTAAAACCAAGAAAAAAAATACCAACATTATCAAAGGGTCAATACTTAATTGATTATTATTTGCTGAGTAGGGTAGGTCCGTCGGGCTCGGGGGCCACTTCGTTAGGTTCTAATTAAAAATCGCTTTTCAGGCTATGATTATATGTCATTGTTTTAGGCTCGTAGATGCCTAATTATAGAAGTTACTGAGCGTTGAGGAAAAAAAGTCGTTTAGTAAAGAAAGAACCAAATTGAATAGTCCGTAAACTCCGGACTAAGTATTGATAATTCAGCCTGGACTCTCAACTAATTTTCAATAAAAAGTCCCCGACTCTATTGACTAGTGCTGCGGGCACGAAGGTTTCTTTTCGACCCAAAACTTAATTTCATATAATCTGTTTTGCGTTCGAAATTTTTAAATATTTTTATTAAACCTGGATGATAGAACATGCGAATTGCCGTTTTAATTAAGGATCGCTGCCAGCCCAAGAAATGCTCTGAAGAATGCATCAAGTACTGCCCTCGCGTCCGCGCCGGTGATGAGACCATTGTAATGGGTAAGCGCGGTAAACCGATTATCGCGGAAGAGCTTTGTGTGGGGTGCGGAATATGCGTTCACAAATGTCCATTTGACGCAATTCGTATCATCCAGCTTCCTGAAGGAGTGGAAGAGGATCTAGTGCACCAGTTTGGAAAGAACGGCTTTCGCCTGTATCGTCTGCCGTATCCAAAGATCGGCACCGTCACAGGTCTTCTTGGCCCCAACGGTATCGGAAAGACCACGGCGATAAATATACTATCCGGTGAACTGATACCAAATATCGGAGACCTGGCAATCAAAAAACCGACCTGGGAACCCGTACTAGATAAATTTGCGGGGACCGAGTTACATGATTACTTGATCAAAATTGCCAATTCAGAGTTACGCACCGCCTTAAAACCGCAGTATGTTGATAAACTGCCGAAGCATTATTCGGGAAAAGTGTACGCGCTTCTTGGAAAGTTAAGCGAGAGCGACTCGTTGGAAGATATAATCATAGACCTGGACCTGAAACACACTTTGGATCATAACTTGGACCAGCTTTCCGGCGGCGAGCTTCAGCGATTGGCAATTGCCGCTACACTAGTAAAAGACGCCGATATCTATTTCTTCGACGAACCGTCATCCTATTTGGATATCCATCAGCGTTTAAAAGTCGCCACCACGATTAAAACCTTATCGGAACGCAAACCCGTCGTGGTAATCGAGCATGACCTGGCGATCCTGGACTTCCTGGCAGATTCTGTGAACATCCTGTTCGGTTCTGAAGGCGCGTACGGGATACTGTCTCACCCCGGCAATGTAAGAAATGCTATCAATACATATCTACACGGTTATCTCCGTGATGAGAATGTCCGGTTCAGGGATCGATCCATTACTTTTTCGGTTCATCCGCCCAGAACCGAGTGGCACGGCGAGGAACTACTGAAGTTCCCGTATCTGAAAAAGGACTACATCGGTTTTTCACTCAAGGTAAAAGAAGGGATAATACATGAGGGGGAGGTGGTGGGTGTGGTGGGACCGAACTCGACCGGAAAAACCACTCTTGTCCAGATGCTGGCAGGCGAACTTGAGCCTACCGAAGGCGCCGTTGATATCAAGTTTAGGGTTAGCTATAAACCACAGTACATTAAATTCGATTTTGGTGGAACGGTCCAGGAATTATTTTACACGACACTGGGTGACGGTTACCAGAGCAAGTTCTTCGAAGCCGAGATCAAACATCCATTGAACCTTGAGCCGTTACAGAATAAACTGGTGGATACATTATCCGGCGGCGAGCTCCAGCGTGTGGCGATCGCTTTAGCCCTTACCAGGAATGCGGATATCTACTTGATCGATGAGCCGTCGGCGTACCTGGACTCGAACCAGCGCATGGAGACGGCAAAGACACTGCGCCGTGTCATGGAAAAAGCGGGCACATCCGCACTTATAGTGGACCATGATGTTTATTTTCTCGATCTGGTCAGTGATAGTATCATGGTATTTACGGGCGAGCCGTCGGTCTTCGGTACCGCCGAAGGCCCGTTCGACCTCCGCACGGGGATGAACAAGTTCTTAAGAGATGTGGATATCACATTTCGCCGTGACGCCGAGAGCTATCGGCCACGGATCAATAAACCGGATTCGAGGCTGGATCGCGAACAAAAGAAAGCAGGCGAGTATTTTTATTATGCGTAGTTCTTTATGATTCATCACCCAATTTAGGATTTAAACAGAGAATTCCATTAGTCTATTGACTGATGGGGGAAATGGAATTCTCTAT
>CBFDAW010000311.1:0-4724 GCA_965602865.1 uncultured Thermoplasmata archaeon | reverse complement strand
AATCTTCAATAGCCAGTCATTTCACTTTTCAATTATCTTATAAACTCAGGTTAAATTCCATTTTGAAAAATTGGTCAAAAAGGTTAAATAAGATTAATAAGCCAGATATTTGGAAAACGATGGTGAGGAATTATATATTGTTATAACCATATTTTGCTTTCGAGTAAGCGTAAATGACGATTGAAATATGTTTCCTGGGTTCGTCGAGATGTGAGGTGGAAAATATGAAAATGCGAATATTTAGCAATCAGCATGTATCATGTTTGACGATCTTAATGCTAGTAATTTTAGGATTTTTGGGATTATTTGTAATAAATGAAAATGAACAAGTCACTGCTGCAGGACCTACGGAGGTGAGTGGTATTATATCTACGGATAATACTTGGACTGCCACTAATAGTCCATATATTGTAACAGGAAATATTTTAATTAATCAAAATATTAATTTGACTATCCAGCCAGGAGTCATGGTTAAGTTTAAAAATAACACCTATTTACGAATTGACGGCACATTATATGCTGTTGGTTCTGAATTACAGATGATAATTTTCACATCTAACGAGATAGTTCCAGCTCCTGCAGATTGGAGTGGACTTAGATTTAAAAATACAAGTAAAAAATGTTTATTAAAATATTGTATAATTAAATACAGCGGAGGAGACATATACGGTGGGGGAATTAAAAACGAAGCAGATAACCTAATATTATCTCATTCAATAATCGATAATAATTCTGTATCCGGCCAGGGTGGTGGCATTCATAATTTAGGTAAAATCACTATAGAAAATAGTACTATTTCGAATAATTTTGCCACATCATTGGGAGGGGGAATTAATAATGATGAACAGGCAACTCTAATAATTAGAAATTCTAAAATTATTAATAACAATTCTACTTATTATGGAGGTGGGATATGTAATTATTATGAAGCGACAGCAATAATCACTAATACTATAATTTCCAATAATATTGCAAATCCTGAAACCAGAGAAGGTGGTGGAATTTACAATTGTGGTTCAATTACTATAAAGGATTGCAAAATATCTAATAATATTGCCACCGGTAATGGAGGAGGTCTATTGATTTATGGCTCAGCAATAATAGAAAATAGTAGAATCTATGGAAATTCTGCAACGTCAGGGGGTGGTATCTTTTATTGTGGGACATCAACAACAATTACCATAAAAAGGTCTGAAATCATAGGCAACTCAGCCACCTATGGTGGTGGAATTTTTAATGATAATGGAGGATATTTAACAATAAATTATTGTAATATAAATAATTCAAATTATAATATTTATATGGGAATGTTGGGTATTAATCCTTCATATGATGTGAACGCAACATATAATTGGTGGGCAACAAAGGATAAGAATCTTATTAACCAAAGTATTTATGATTTTTATGACGATTTTGATTTGGGGGAGGTCCAATATATACCATTCTTAAAATCTCCAATTAAGATTACAAATTTAACAATAAATAAAAAACCTATCGCAAACGCCGGCCCAGACCTGAATGCGTATATCAATCAAACAGTAAATTTCGACGGCAGCGGTTCCTCCGATCCTGATGGTGATCCATTAACATATAAATGGGATTTTGGTGATGGAAGTTCAACTGGTTGGCAAAGTTCGAGTAAATCATCTCATACATATAGTAAGCCGGGTAATTATACTGTAACCCTCAATGTTTCTGAGGGATTACTCTGGGATACGGATACTTGTACGATTAGAGTGTTAAAAGGCCCGCAACTAGCTAATTCGCCATGGCCGATGTTTATGAATAATTTGCGACATACTAGTTTGAGTAAATATGATACAAGTAATAATTCTGGTGAATTAAAATGGAAATACTATATAAAATGGGGATTTCAAGGATCACCAGTAATTGATTCTGATGGTATAATTTATGCTGGTGGTGGTGATAACTCTTTGTATGCATTTTATCCAAATGGAACCTTGAAATGGAAGTTTGGAAAAACATATTCGCCTATTCGTACAACGCCGGTAATTGCTACAGATGGAACTATTTATGTTGCAATAGGTGATAATTTTTTATATGCGATTAAATCCGATGGAACTTTAAAATGGAAATATGATTCTGGAACTGGATTTATATCGTCCCCCGCAATAGGAACTGAGGGTACTATTTATGTTTGTTCGAAAGATAGTCTTTATGCAATAAATTCTGATGGAACTTTAAGAAGGAAATACGAACTTGGAGGCGGTTCAGGTTCAACCCCAGCTATAGATATTGATGGTACAATTTATGTTGGATCTAATAAAAAATATTATGCAATTAATTCAGATGGTACTTTAAAATGGAAATTTAATACTAATGATATAATCTGTTCATCTGTATCAATTGGAGATGATAAAACCATATATGTTGTGACCATGGGAAATGATCCTTTATATCCATTTCTTTATGCTCTTAAACCTAATGGTAATGTTAAATGGAAATTCCAGATGGAAGGAGATATTTTCCATTGTTCACCCGCAATTGGTCCAACAGGAACCATTTACGTCGGTACTGAGCATGATTATTTTTATGCAGTAAATCCAAATGGAACTCAAAAATGGAAATTGGAAGTTAGTATTGGTTATTCAACCCCTGCAATTGGAGCTGATGGAACAATCTTTATTGGTTCAAATAAGAATCATCTTTATGCAATAAATCCAAATGGAAGTATAAAATGGAAATATAAAGTAGATGGAATTATTTATTCTCCTTCAATAGGATCAGATGGTTCGGTATATTTTGGTAATTCGGTTGATAATTTTGGTGAGGGGTACATTTATGCAATTGGTGTTAATGATAGTGCTTCTAACCACTCCCCCATCGCAAATGCTGGCAATGACCAAACAATAGACGTGGGTCAAATAATGCATTTTGACGGAGGCAAATCCAAAGATCCCGATGGAGATTCTTTGACATATATTTGGGGTTTTGGTGATGGTACAGCGAATGATTGGCAAAATAACCCTAAAACATCTCATGTTTATAAAAAAGCCGGAGAATATAAAGCAAAATTAATAGTTAGTGACGGTAAATTAAGAAATCCTGATATTTGTATCATCTCTGTAATGGATAAACAACCTGAGGAATCAGATGAGAATTTAATTCGAGTTGATGTAGAAGAAAAACTTACTTATTTGAGAATTGGAATTGTAACAGTATCAGACGAACCTTTAACCTTATTAGATACAAAATTTCAGATGTTAACAAAAGCTAGGACATCAGTATTTACTAAGAGCATAAATGATGCAAATCCGAATAAAATATTAGCTGGTCTATCTTCAATTTATCCAATAATCGGTGACGGGCAAACTGTAGATTCTGATTCCGCGAGTTACCCACAGCGCTGGGATGGTTGTTATTTTGCATATGTTGACGCACAATCAGATAATATTATTAATCGGGGAGATATGATTTGGTTGTTTAAAGATTGGGATATGGATGCTGCAGATGATTTAATAACAGGATATTCTTTAATTATTTTCGATAATAATGATAAAATGTATATGAAAAAAGATCTTGGTAATCCTAATTATCAGGATTTTTCATTAAAAAAGGACAGTGATTTCGATGGTATACCGGATTATTGGGAAGAAAATCATGGTTTAAATTATTACAATCCTAATGATGCAGATATTGATTTAGATAGTGATTCATTATCAAATCTAATGGAATATCTTTATGAAACTGATCCAAATAATCTGGATACTGATGGTGATACTTTTTCCGATGGTTCTGATGCCTTCCCAACAGACCCCGCAGCATCAGTGGATTCAGATGGTGATAATTATCCTGACTCCTGGAATCTCGGTATGTCTGAACAAGACTCTACTACGGGGTTAAAACTCGATGCGTACCGAAATGACCCAAACCGATTTAAAAAAGAAACATCCCAAGATAATACTTTTGTAATTATCTTGATAGCTATCGTAATAATTGTCCTATTACTTATTGCCACTTCAAAATTATTTCTATCACGCTCAAAACGCCAGCGATTAATCAATAGAGATTCTGATGATGAAATGCTAAATAAGGTGAAAGACAAGATTTTACAGGGTGAACCATTAAAAGAATTGGAATATCCCAGGAATGAAATTGAAGATCTGTTGGAGAGAACATTCAAAACCGGTCAAATTTCTGAGAACACATATAATTTAATCAGATCTGAAATTCTATATTCAGATAAAACCGAATTTACTCAGTCTAATAATTCCTTCCCCAAAGGGAAAGAGTAATAATACTATAAAACTCCTTATTCCTGTATTCTTGTGGGATGTTCTACTATGAGCCTGGATGAAGTTGCTTTAGAGAACCAAATCAGAAAAACGCTCTATAACCATATAGTAGAATATCCTGGTGTATCATTCACTACCCTAGAAAAGGTTTATGATCTAAACCATAGCACGCTCAGATATCATCTTAAGTATTTAGAACATGCAGAAAGAATTACCTCAAAGCTCGAAGCTGGAAAACTGCATTATTATACATATAATAGTAAGGAATTTATTTCTAATCCTAAGAATAATAATATAAAAATCCAAAAATTAACTCCCCACCAGGAGCGTATATTACATGCAATAAAACAATACCCCGGTATTAATCAAACGGAACTCATTGCTAAGACATCCTTAAAACGTCATATATTAACTTACCTAAATAGCGAGGATGTGCCACCTACACCTTTAATATTGTTTCTTCTTTAA
>CBFDAW010000310.1:0-4728 GCA_965602865.1 uncultured Thermoplasmata archaeon | reverse complement strand
CCAAAACATGAATGAAATGTAACCTTTTTAACTTTCACCTGGCAAAGTTAGGTTAACAATTAAAAAAACCTAGGAGGAGCAGCTCGAATTAGAATTCCAAATAAATATTGTCGAAGTTTTTTGGTAGATATAAAGGAGACTCAAAATGGATAGGATAAAAACGGCAATAAAAGGTTTTGATGAACTGATAGAAGGTGGCTTTGTCCAGAACACCGTGAATTTAATCGCTGGACCCGCGGGCAGCGGGAAAAGTTTGTTCGGAATGCAGTTTATCTATAATGGTATCAGGTTATTTAATGAAACTGGGATCTACATTACCTTGGAAGAAGGTAGTGAAAATGTTCGGAACACCATGTTGACGCACAATATGGATATTGATAAATTTATAAATGAGGGTAAGTTATATATAATTGATCTGGGCGAGGTGGAAAAAGATACAACAAAATCTGCGCGCCGAATCCGAGGTTTCGAATCACTTGCCGAGTTCCTATTGAACTTGATCAAAATCAGCCATGCTCAACGGATCGTTGTGGATAATCTAAGTGCTATAGGAATCCATTATGAGACCTCTGGTGATCTACGGCAGGGATTATTTAGATTTGGTAGGTTCCTAAAAGATAATAATATTACCGCTCTTTTAATCACTGAGTCATTAAGCGAAGAAAAGATGACGCGCTTTGCAGTGGAAGAATTTATTGCTGATAGTTTTATCCAAATGCTACTTCGAGAGGAAAAAGGTATACTAAATCGATATATATTGGTGAGGAAAATTCGATTTTCGGCACATGAGGTAACAATACAACCTTACCATATTACGAGGGACGGTATTAAAATCACACGATAATAGCTAATAGCATCATTTTTGAACTATATACAATAAATCAAATTAGAAAATCTACGCTCCCTTGACTTTTATCGAAGATCTCCGTAATTTGTGATGGTTTGATTACACCGAATTCGGTGATGAAACCGGTGATAAATTTGTACGGGGTTACATCAAATGCGGGGTTTCGGGCAAGTATACCCTCGGAAGTGATTGGTACATTGTTAATCATCAATACTTCATCAGGATCACGTTCTTCGATAGGAATTTTGCTACCATTATCAATCGAATGATCAAAAGTAGAAGCAGGGGCGGCTACATAAAATGGTACATTATTCTCATTAGCTAGTACTGCTTTTTCATAGGTGCCGATTTTATTGGCGGTATCACCATTTGCAGCGATCCGGTCAGCACCGACGATCACTAAATCTATCTCATTTTTACTTAGATAATACCCTGCAGCATTATCCACGATTATTGCATTAGGGATTTCTTCATTATACAATTCCCATGCCGTGAGTTTAGCGCCCTGTAATCTTGGTCGGGTCTCATCAATAAATACAAAAATATCTTTCCTTTGGTTGTGGGCACATCTAATTGGGGCAAGAGCGGTTCCATAATCGACCGTTGCTAAGGCGCCGGCATTACAATGTGTTAAAATCTTATTTTTATTTTTAATAAGTGCGTTCCCGAATTCGCCAATCTTTATACATCTCTCAACGATTTCCCTTACATATTTCTCGGCAGCGGAATTAGGGTTCTTGCCGGATATCAAGGCTTGTTTCATATAATCCACTGCATAAAATAGGTCATAGGCAGTAGGTCTTGTAGTAATAAGTGTATTCGAGACACTCTCAAGATCCTGAGCTTGTATTGCCGCTTGGGCGTACCCGTATGCCGCCATTGCACCTATTGCCGGTGCACCACGGATTACCATATCCCGAATAGTAAATGCCACATCCAAATAATTCTTCGCCTGAAAAATCTCAAATTTATTAGGAAGAAACCGTTGGTCAATTAATTTAATGATATTATCCTCAAACCAAATAGCAGGTAGATCGAAGACATTTTCTTCGATCGGTGAAATATTATTCCCATTAATTATCTCAGGTGGAATATTTTTAATTTTCATGTTTAACTCCCAATTGAGTTTTTGTCTTTTTATTAGATAGTTTTTCCAAATCCTTTTTAAAGATATCATAAGTTTCCGAGATGGTCTTACCAACTATCAATATGCCTTGCCATTTTAATAGTGAAATTTCAGAGGTCTTTATACATTTCAAAATATTAAGAGCTAATTCGGTATTTAAAATATTTTTATTGTCCTCGACAACGGGGTATGAACAAGATGAGAATCGTTTAAAAATCTCTGAGTCATTAATATTAATGATGCCATTAATCCAAGGTAAACCCCGATAAATAAACCAGTGTAAAACCGCATCAGATGCCGGGGGAGCGTTACCAATTACCATTAGATTATTTCTCACGGGGTCAAAATCTATTATTTCTATAATGAAATCACGGTTGAAATTTTTACTATTATAACTTTCTGTATTAATAAAAAAGCCCGCACCAGTTCTCGTGCTAATACTTTGTGGGTCATTAATTTTAAGTGAATCCCGGAGCTTGATAAAAATCTCCACGAGTTCATTTGCGCGTGAACTCAATTGTTTAGCGTGCCTGATAAATTGTATGTTTGGTTTAAAAAAATTTATTAATAATCCAGGCTTAATGAAATCTTCCGAAATTTGAGGAATTTGATCTTTATCAAGGTCCCGACGCATGGAGGGGGAATGTATCTTTTCAATCAAATTTTTTTCTATGAAGAAATGAAAAATATATTGGAAAACATCATAAATTATAAATTTATAAGACCGCATTTACCCTTTCATGCCACGGCGTAAATATGGCCACATGGTACATGGCTTGCCGCAAGATCCACCACCACATAAATGTAGGGCATGTAAAAATGGATATCCCTGCCTGATCCATATGGACACTGATCGTCCAATAAAGCCATTTAATAAGATGAAGAAGAACGAATACCGAAAACTGAAACTGAAAAAAAAGAAACACTAACGGGCTCTTAAGTGGATTTTTATTTTTTCCAATAAAAATGGTGAAACCATGCAAGAAATCATTTACAAACCAATAGGTATCATTCACACCCCCTTCAATGCACCTACGGGTATCCCTATACAATCATCCGGTGGTAAAGGTATTTCGGGGACCATAGAAATTGAACCTGAGTATATCCCATGCTTAAAAGATCTCGATGGGTTTTCGCATATAATATTAATTTACCATTTACATCTCTCAAAAGGTTACAACTCTGAAGTCAAACCATTTATGGATAAAACATTACGTGGTGTATTTGCCACGCGTGCTCCGAAACGACCGAATCCTATTGGCATTTCTGTGGTTAAACTACGGAAAGTCCGCGGTGGTATACTGTACATCAAAGATTTGGATATAATTGATGGGACACCGCTTTTGGATATAAAACCTTACGTCCCAACCGTCGATGCTTTCAAAACCGAACAAATCGGGTGGTTAACAAATAAAGTTGATAAAATGAAAAAAAAGCAAGCCGATAAGAGATTCTTATAGTAGTCCTATAATAAAACATTGAGTTTTTAAGATGTCTAATCGGACCGTTTCGATATTTTATTGATTGAAAACACTGGTAGGAGGGGGAGACCACTACGATATTAAAATAATTAAAATCGTTGGGTAGACCGTTACGATTTATTTGCGTAGGTGATCACTAGTGAGAGGGCGGGGTAAAAACCCATCCGAGCCCTCACACCCTCACACTCCCAAACCCACACACTCTCACACCCTCACACCAACGATTATAATCGTCATAATATTATAGTGGTCGATCAATATTAAATCGAACATCCTGCCATCTAAGTATAAATCGCAATATATTAATACCATAAATTTCATTAGCGTTGGCTTTCCTATAATAATATTATATTTTTATATAAAATATTAAATATGACACTTGCCTGCCATAATATTGAGGTGATCTATTGGCTCGTGGACTTAATACCGCACGAAAATTGAAAAAGACTAGGCAACGATTCCGATGGAATGATCGGCATTACAAGAAGCATATATTAAATTTAAAAGCAAAATCCGATCCATTAGAGGGCTCAGCACAAGCAAAAGGTATCGTTTTGGAAAAAGTCGGTATCGAAGCTAAACAGCCGAATTCTGCAATTCGTAAATGCGTAAAAGTGCAATTGATAAAAAATGGTCGCCAAATTACCGCATTTGCAGTTGGTGAAGGTGCCATTAACTACATAGACGAGCACGATGAGGTGTTAGTCGAGGGAATCGGTGGTAGAATGGGGCGCTCATACGGCGACCTGCCAGGGGTACGATTTAAAGTTATTAAAGTCAATAATGTTTCTCTTGAAGAGATGGTTTCAGGACGTAAAGAAAAACCAGTGAGATAAGATAGGTAAATTATGATGGATAGGTGGTTCACACGGCAGAAGAGGAAACTAAGGAAAAAGAAAAAAAAGAATCAATACCAGTAGAACCAGCCTCTGAAACCTCAGAGACTACTACGGTTGAAGATACATTAACAACCCCCAAACCTACGGTTGCCGATGCCAGTTCAAATCCTACTACTTCCGTAGTCGAGGATACAGAAATAATCAATGAAGAACCGAAAGAAGAGCCGAAGGAAGAGCCGAAGGAAGAGCCGAAGGAAGAGCCGAAGGAAGAGCCGAAGGAAGAACCGAAGGAAGAGCCAAAGGAAGAACCGAAGGAAGAGCCAAAGGAAGAGCCGAAGGAAGAGCCAAAGGAAGAGCCGAAGGAAGAGCCGAAGGAAGAACCGAAGGAAGAGCCGAAGGAAGAGCCGAAGGAAGAGCCGAAGGAAGAGCCGAAGG
>CBFDAW010000309.1:0-4729 GCA_965602865.1 uncultured Thermoplasmata archaeon | reverse complement strand
TTTTATGTGGAAAAGGGTTAATTTAGGCAGACAACGCTTGTTGGCGGTAATACTTTTATATGTATATATAGTACCCCCATTATTAAATACGGGCATATGATTTCGAACCTGTTTTTCTAATGAAAATGATTATATCCATATCATACTTTTTCCCGACCCCTTCTAAAAATCGTTAAACTTAAATACCCTAAATCGGTAAACGTGTTCATGAACTGGTTTTTTCAATTCAGTGAACAACCTCATCCCGATTCCAATTAGGTTTCTAATTAGCTTTATATACTATTATTCTTATTAGAAAGTCCCTAAATATTCATCTATCAATGTTTGAATTTTTTAATAGCCTCTTCCAATCTAATCCGTGTATCTTTATCATGCCAGTGATCTAAGAAAAACCGCTCTCTATCTTTTAGGTTTTTTTGAATCTGCTTTTCAACCAACTCCACACGATTATGTTTTATCATCCCAAACGCATCTTGGGGCATTTCCCCCAACACCCTGGCTTTCTCGATAGACTTGGGTACCACCTGGCCAATGTTGAGTATCCGATCCACCATTCCCATTTGAAATAATTGTTCCGGCTGAAAAAAGTCACCGGTATCCAATACATTCCTGGCATTTCGTGTTCCAATAAGTTGTCGTATGATGCAATCCGCCGGATATGGTACTGGTATTCCCAGCTTGATCTCGTTAAGCCCCATCAATTTACGGCCCTTTGCAATGAATCGATAATCACAGCAAATCGCCAGTATGCACCCACCTGCAATTGCGTGTCCAGTTATTGCAGCGACTGTGGGTTTAGGTAATGTGTACAAATCCAGGCAAAGACGATTGAATGTTTCATAGAATGATTTTACCTCATCTTTACTTTGTTTAAAAAGCAAAGGGATATCAAAACCGATAGAGAAAAATTTATCATTATTACCGGTTAATACCAAACCGGTAACCAAATTATCATTTTTTATTATTTTCAGATTCTTTGCTATCTCTTTAAGAAATTCTAAATTGAGAGGATTAGTAGTACTGCGGTTTAACCTTAAAACACCAACTTTATCATGAACTTCAAACTTAACTGCCTTCATGCATTTCTCCGTGTCTTTAAATTTTTTTTACTGGTTATTCTTCATTTAACTTCAGATATTACATTAACATTTATTAGTAATAATTTTTTCCTTATTAATCCTCTCCCCATCTAATACCGTTTCCTTAGCAAAGTTCTATACTTAATATTTAAGACATTATTATAAATACTGGCAATATTATGTATATTGTCGGACGATAATATGTCTCAGAAGAAAAAGCGATGGAACTCATTTATACGATTATTTTCCAAACAATCCCCAAAATCAAAACCGGTATCAAATAAAACCACTACATCAGAGGTATTTGTTATAGGAGAAAATTCAAAAGAGGTCTTTGAATTCGAAGAAAATTCAAAGGATATCTTCGTAGTTGAAGAAACACCAAAAGAATATAAGGTATTGGGATTGGAAGAAAATGTATCGGATATAGAGGTTAAAAGAAGATTTCGGTACCTTATAAAACAATATCATCCTGATTCCGGTGGCGATCCAAAAGAATTTATTAAAATTAAAAGGGCTTATGAAAAGATTAAGCAAAGACGGTCTACCGAATAATGATCAATGGATAGGTGGGCAGAACCGCTATGCAGTGTTATTAAAATTAATCGTTGGTGTGAGGGTGTGAGAGTGTGAGGGCATATGCGCTAACTTAATAATTAATGGCACTAACTAATATTGCTGAACTATGGATGCTAGCTAAATCCTAAATCAAAAATTCAAAAATCAAAGAAAATCCAAACCTCCAAACTCAAAAGTTTAATATTAACTAATTTTTAACATTTCTTACTTTGTTAATCATTGCAATTAAGATGTTAATTATTTCCTGTATTTCATCAATAATGTAGTTTATATTATTAAAATTGTAGAAGAACCAGGAGAACTTAAGTTAGCGCATATGGGGTGTGAGGGTGTGAGGGCTCGGATGGGTTTTTACCCCGCCCTCTTACCAGTGATTACCTACACAAATAAATCGTAACGGTCTCACCAACGATTATAATCATATTAATATCGTAGTGGTCTCCCCCTCCAACCAGTGTTTTTAATCAGTAAAATATCGAAACAGTCCGATTAGACATCCTATAAACTCAGTAACATATCTAACTTATAATCATCATCTAAATCATAATTAACATCATTCATAAACCATAAAACTTCAATAAATTTAATATAATCATAGCACTATTCCCTTTTTCCCCTCAAGAGCTTACTTAAACCCAGGGGGACAATTTTAAGCAAACATATACGGGAGGTATTACTATCTCAGAAAAAGAAGTGGGTACAGATTTAGAAATTGCACAAGCAGCAAATATGAAACCGATTGTTGAAATAGCAAAACAAATTGGTTTAACTGAAGACGACATCGAGTTGTATGGTAAGTACAAAGCCAAAATCAAATTAGAGGTTTTGGACAAATTGACAGACAGACCAAATGGTAAATATATAGATGTAACCGCAACAACGCCGACACCGTTGGGTGAAGGTAAAACCGTGATAAACATTGGTTTAACCCAGGGTTTAGCCAAGATCGGCAAGAATGTAATCAGTACACTCCGTGAGCCGTCCATGGGACCAGTATTTGGTATCAAGGGCGGTGCCGCCGGTGGGGGATATTCACAAGTTGTCCCCATGGAAGACATTAATCTCCATTTCACTGGCGATATCCATGCGGTTAGTACCGCAAATAACCTATTGGCAGCAATGATTGATAATGAGGTTTTCCATCCAACCTTTAAACGGGCGAATCCACATAATATTGACCCAAATAGTATCAGCTGGCATCGTGTAGTGGACCTCAATGACTCCGCAATGACAAATATCAACATCGGAAAAAAATCAAAGCATCCCACCGAGGGGTACCCGAGAGAGACGGGATATGATATCTCAGTTGCTTCTGAAGTCATGGCGATACTCGCATTGGCAAACGACCTGAAAGACCTTCGACAGCGGTTAGGCAGAATTATTGTGGCAAGGACGAAAGATGGTAAACCAGTAACATCTGAAGATATAAAAGCCGCAGGTGCCATGACCGTGGTCATGAAAGAAGCTCTCAAACCAAATCTGGTTCAAACCGTGGAAAATGTACCCTGTATCATGCATGCGGGACCATTTGCGAATATTGCAATAGGCAACAACTCAGTTATTGCTGATAAAATCGCCTTAAAACTTGCCGATTATGTTGTAACGGAGAGCGGCTTTGCAGCAGACTGTGGTGCTGAAAAATTATTGAATATTAAATGCCGTTCATCCGGTTTGAAACCAGATTGTATAGTACTTAATACTACAATACGTTCACTTAAGATGCACGGCGGCGGTTATGATTTCCCACCGGGTAAAACTCCACCGAAAGAGGTCATGTTCGGTGAGAATGTAGAGGCTGTTGGAAAAGGCTGTGAAAATCTTGCAAAACATATTGAGAATATGAAAAAGTTTGGAGTACCTGTAGTAGTTTGTATCAATAGGTTCACTCCAGATACCGATGCAGAAGTCGAGGCAGTTCGTGAAGAGGCAAAAAAAGCAGGTGCGGAAGAAGCTATCCCGGTTACTGTCTGGCGTGATGGTGGCGAGGGTGCAATCGAACTCGCAAAAGCAGTTGTAGAAGCCTGTGAAAAACCGAATAACTTCAAATTCCTATACCCCGACGAAGCATCTATCAAGGAAAAAATCGAAACAATTGCCAAAGAGATCTACGGCGCAGCTAATGTCGAGTTCGCTCCACTGGCTGAAGAAAAGATCAAGATGTTTACCGACTGGGGTTTGGATAAGTTGCCGATTTGTGTGGCTAAGACGCATCTGTCTCTTTCGCACGATCCAAACCTAAAAAATGTACCGACGAACTACACTCTACCCATCCGCGATATCCGCCCCTCTGCAGGTGCTGGGTTTTTGTACCCGCTCTGCGGCGAGATGCGGACCATGCCGGGTATGCCGAGCAAACCCGCATCTGTGAATGTGGACATCGACGAAACCGGTAAGACCGTCGGGTTGTTCTAAGTCTAATGGGCGATCCGGGTCAGTTAAAAAGATTTAGAATTGTTTTGTTAAGACTTCGTTATCAAGACTATCCAAGATCTTAAACTCGCATCTAGAAGTAACATCATCAATACCATCGGCATCCGAATCTTTGAAAATCCAAATTAAGTCACCAGCGTTAACTCTAAGATCGCCATTATTATCCAAGTAAGTAAAAAAACAACCTTCCCATACTTGTGGTTTTGATAAAGATTCTGAATCTACCTCCTGACCATCACCACTTATTGGGCTTTCATAAACTGCCCGGAAACCTGATGGAATTGGGTGTGCAGATATTTGTCCAGAGTATAAAAAAGCAGGATTAGCATCACTTGTAGTTCTAATATAGATTATTATACCATTTTCATTTACCAATGAAAATTTAGTATCAGATAAACCTAAAACCTCACCACTTACGTTTATAATTTCTATTTGATAATAAGTTATATTCTCCTTGGTAGTAGCGGAGATGTATCCATTGAACGAATCTCCACCTCCAAAGCCAGACACCCAAACATATAATATCCCCGCAAGTATACCCGGTATAATTATTACCAAAACTAATACAACAATGATCACTATGATCAATAATTGAGGCTGACTAACAATCAATAAACAGCGTCCTATGAATTTTTCATTGT